>JAFPRF010000017.1 GCA_017400965.1 Lachnospiraceae bacterium | reverse complement strand
AATTCCTTCGACTGCAGATACTGCTCGGAAAGGGCGTTAAAGTACTTAAATGCCTCCTCTTCCATCGCGGGATCGTAGTTAAAATGCTTGCGTACCATGAGCATAAAGATGTCAAACAGCTGCTTACGGCTATAATTCGGGAAGTGCAGGATTACAGGCATTCTGCTTCGGATGCCGGGGTTCGCCTTCATCAGCGTCTCCATCTCATCCGTGTATCCCGCCATGACAACGAGCATGTCGTCCCTGTGGTTCTCCATCTCGGAGATCAGCGTTGTGATGGCTTCCTTGCCGTAATCATTTGTCGTATGTCCGTCATCATACAGCGCGTATGCCTCATCGATAAAGAGCACTGAACCGTAAGAGTCACGGCAGATGGTTGCCGTCTTCACGGCCGTCTGTCCAACGAATTCCGCGCACAGGTCCCTGCCGCTATACTCAAAGAAGGCACCCTTTCGAAGAATTCCTTCCTCGCGCATGATCTGTCCTATGATACGCGCAACCGTTGTTTTACCAGTTCCGGGAGAACCCGTAAAACGCATGTGAATGCAGGGGCGGTCCAGCTTTTCATTCGACATCGAAACCTTGATCTGCGCAATGATCTCCCGAACGCGGGCCGCGATCTCCTCCATGCCGATGAGCTCTGACAGGGCCGCATAGCCCGTTACCTTCCCCTTTTCTTCTCTGACGAGTCCGTCGATCTCATCTACTTCCAGCGTAAACTGATCAATTTCTTCGCCTTCGTTTTGCCTTACCGAATCGATCATCGTCTTGCGCAAAATGATCTCGTTTGCGATCTTCTCCACGGTCTTAAAACCATAAAAACGACCATCCATCTTCTCCTGACGGATCCTGGCCTTTGCGATTTCATTGATGGCCACGTCAGGCATGAGCTTCGCGCTGTTTAGTACCTCCCACAGTGTTTCCATGAGACAAACGTCGGAAAGCGGCGGAATCTGGATCGTCTCTAGGAGCATCATGTCGGAGAGCACGTTCTTGACCTCGTCAAAGGCCTTTTTCTCGAGAAACGGGATACGGAACACGATCACGAAATTGTGTTGTACGTCCTCCAGACGCCTTACAAATCTGCGCAGCTCATCCGTTTTGTTCCCTTCGAGATAGTAAGAAATGTCGATGCCCATGACACAGGCGAGCTTTTGATTCTCTTCATCCCGCATCCATTCGATGGCGGAATCCTCATCAAAGCACCCGTTTTTCTCCTCGGCCGCCATGACCATCTCGCCGTATGCGTACTCCTTGCCCTCACGTCCTAATTTCGGATAGATCTCAAGGGCCATTAAAAGGGTAGAAAGACAAGAAATCATCGTGGAGAATCCACATCCGGAATCGATCGCGCAAAGATAGGACTGCTTCTTTATGATGTCCTCAGATTCCAGCTCTTTCAGATACGGAAGTCTGGCAAACATCTCCGTTATGCGCCGCAAAAAATCATCTGCACCGTAATAATTGGTGAAGAGAGATTTTTGGTATTGCGATAACTTATCTATTTCCGGATCTCCTGTCTCCATGATCAGGATCTCCGAAAAAGGTTCACTCGGGAAGGTCTCCGCCCAGGCCTCTTCCAAAAGCTCTCGACATTCTCCCCTATTCTCCGCCTTCAAACGAAAGGTAGCAAAGGTAAATCTTCCAATGATCAGCTTTGCCTCCGCCTTCTCCGGAATTTTCTCCAAAACCCGATAGCCATATTGTCCTAATTCCGTTTCATGAGCCTCCGCAAACGCCTGCGTCAAAGCTACTCTGGCCAAATAATCAATCATTTTTTACTTCTCCCTTTTGCACGCGGCTTTCTTCTCCCAAGAAATTCAGGTCGATGGCATCACAGTTTGTCACCGTTCCCTTCGCCCAAGGGCTCCCCACGTCGCAACGTCCCAAATGATGCTGCTCCTTGACAACGCCCTGCTCCTGCGCCTCCGAAAAATTCACCTTGAGCCTGCCAACGCCTTCCTGCATTTTTCCTTCGATCATTGCGATCAGATCATCAATTTCTTTCTCATCCATGCCATTATACCATCCTTCTCCTTCGGAATCCGGATCACGATCCCAAACAACCCATCCGTTAACTGTGCCTTGATCTCGCCGTCCATGTGCGTCACGATCTTTTTCGCGATGGCAAGCCCCAGACCCGTAGTCTTTTTCGAGCGTGACTTATCCGTCGTGTAAAACCTGTCAAAGAGCCGGTCCAAATCCTCCGACGCAATGTCCCCCGCGTCATTTTGAAAGCAAAAGGCATAAGCCTCTGGCTCTTGCCAAGAGGCTATGGAATAATTCGTATGCCCATGCACCAATGCATTGAAGATAATATTGGAAAAGACCCTCGTCACGGCATCCGGATCGCCAACGCACGGAAATTCCTCCTCGGAAATCCGAATCTCCGGTTCCTGTCCCTTCGCTTCAAAGTTCGAAAAAAAGGAAACTGCCGTATTTCGAAGAATCGCATTTAAATCGATCGGTACCTCACGATATTCAAAGGAATCCGACTCCAGTCTGGCAAAATCAAAGAGCTGGTTGAGCAACCGTTTCAAAGTGTCCGTCCGCTCCAGAATCGTCTCTACTGCCTCTAAATCCTTGGCAGGAAGGCCCCCGGAGTCCTTGAGGATTTTCGCATAACCTTCGATGGAAGTGAGGGGCGTTCGCACGTCATGCGCCAGGTTCGTTATGGTCTCCTTGATCATCTCATCCTTGCGCTGGAGTTCCACCAAATTCTTTCGGTATTTCTCCACGAGAAGATTGATCTCGTCTACCAATTTCCCTATCTCCGGTGTCTGAAAATCAACCGGCACCATGATCGACGTATCACTCTCCTGCAGAGTCTCCACAAACTGCCGAAGTCTTATGATCTGCTTTCGAAGCAGAAACACTATACACAAAAACAATAGGCAAAGGAATCCTAAGATCACCACTGCGATCCAATATCCTACGTTCATCCTTCTCTCCCTTCACCATGCCAATGGGGACGGTTCTTTTTGGCATATGCAATCTAGCTTACGTCCCTGTGCGTTGCGATCAGAAACGCTATCAGACTACAAACTGCCAAATACGATACAAATACCACGAGAAGCCGCATTAGGTCAATGCCGAGTCCGAATGTTGCATACTCAAATTGCCCAAATGCCCAAGCGCCCGTGAGTACCTCTCCAAGCTCCCATGCCTTTTCAAGCTTCGAAAGTACCATGGTTCCAAAAACCAAAAGGAGCATGTTGATGCAGGACGCAATGTCACCGTTACGAAGCAAAAAGACCAAAGTAAAGCCAAGAACTGCTACGGTCATGTGCGCAATGCACTGCCCCGCAAAAAATTTTAACATAGTCAGTACAAACAGTCCACTCATCGGCATTCCCAGCGCAAGCACCCCAAAAACTGCACCCGTCAGGATCGCGATGAAACTGATCATGATAACCAATGTCAGCGCGCAAAGAAGCTTTGTGAAATAGTAACTCAACTGCGAAATTCCCTTTGCGATCCAAAGCCTCCAAGACTGGTCCTTGTATTCCGCGGAAAGCAGTACGGCAACGCTGGTTAACAGCGGAATGTTGATGCTGTGATAGGAAATAAAATCTCTCCAATACTTCGCGAGAAGCCAGGGATCCGAAAGTCCCATTTCTCCGTCTGCTGCCCATGTCAGCATCACAGACACCAAAAGTGCCCAAATAGCAGTTCCTACAAGACAGATGCGCAATGCCTTGTCGTGAAACATTTTATAAAGCGAAGCCCTGATCACGTTTTTCATTTTGCCACGCTCCCCGTCATCAGGTCATTGAAGAACTCCTCCAGGCTCTCGCCGGCGCGCACCATTTCCTCCACGGCAACGCCGCCCTGCACCATGGCCGTTACCACCTTAGAAGACTCTTCCACGAAATCAAACAGCCGGATCGTCTCCGCATCCACCACCTCGTAGTTCTGGGTGCCAAGATCCTTCTCGCAGATCATGGCTGCCTTTGCGGTGTCAGATACTTTAAGTCGCAGGCAGGTTCTGCTCTTCTCGGCCAGTGCTTCTCCCGAGAGCTCACAGATTAACTTTCCAGCCTTCATAAAGCCATAGCGGGTAGCCACCTTTGCCACCTCATCCAATAGATGGCTGGAGAGTAGGATCGTCGTCTTCTTTTCCGAATTCAGCTTTAGTAACAACTGGCGAATCTCCTGAATGCCCCTGGGATCCAGGCCGTTCATGGGCTCATCCAGAATCAGAAAATCCGGAGAACCAAGAAGTGCAATGCCGATGGCGAGTCTTTGCTTCATGCCAAGGGAAGTCTTTCCGATCACCTTACCTGCATTCTGCGTCATGCCGATCAGTTCTAAAACCCGATCTACTTCTCCAGCCTGATGGCAGCCAAAAGCTCTCGCGAACATCTCGAGATTGTCACGCACGGTAAGTCTCGTATCCAGCGCAGGGGAATCGATCAGGCACCCCATGCGATAACGCGCAACCGCTGCATGCTTATTTTCGAATAAGATCACCTCACCCGATGTAGGCTTTGCAAGGCCGCTCAGCATCTTCATCAGCGTGGACTTTCCGGCGCCGTTCTCACCGATCAGGGCGTAAATGTCACCCTTTTCAATGCTCATGTTTACTTCGGAAACTGCGGTCAGTCCGCGATATTTTTTCGTTAATCCATTTGTCTTTACAATGTTGCTCATGATTTTTCTCCCTTCATTCATGACCTTGTAAGATCATTATCCCGTAAGAGTTTAAGGAAAGCCTTCAAATAAGTTTAAGGAAATCATAAAGATGACACTGCAAAAACCCTATTCTATATCCCTGCGTGAAATCCAAGTGATCACGACAAGGCTGCAAACCACCAGATATCCAAGGATCGCCACAAGCAATCTCCCCCACTGCGTAGGACCTGCGAATTCCACAAACGCCGTCATGGAAAACGCCCAGGCATCCGTTACGGCCTCGCCAAGTCCCATTGCCGACTCTACGCCATGTAGCATCACGTATCCAAAGATCATCATGCCAAGACTTAAGATGGATGCGATCTCGCCCCGCTTCGTAATACTGATGACCATCAAAATCATCATCGCAATCGAGCAATGCGCCAAGGTCTGTCCCAAAATATACTGTAGCACGTTCCATACATAGGCCATGTCAAATGTCGCGTGAAGTACGACAAAGTTGCTGATTGCCACCGTCATGAGTGACAAGAACGTGATGATCACCGTAAGCAGCAACATGCAGATCAGCTTTGCGAAATAATAACTCGCCCTGGAAATCCCCTTCGCAATGAACAGCTTCCAAGATTTGTCCCGATACTCTCCCGTGAAAAGAATCACGGCGCTGATGATCAGGGGTACTTCAACACAGTGCAATCCAACAAAACCGTACCAACGATTCGCGAGCTGCGATACGTCCGTAAGGCCGCGGGCACCACTGGTCATCACTTGCGCCATTATGACAACGATCGCCCACGCCACCGTCCCTGCCATGCAAATCCAGAATGCCTTGTCATGGAACATCTTATAAACTGAAGCCTTCGTTACGTTTAACATCTTGTTTCCTCCTTAAACCTTCCCTTGTTCTAACGGGTTTCACTCTTTACAAGTTTAGAATACGGAAAGAGTTTAAGAAAACCATTTACAAAAGTATAAGGAATTCATAAAGAATCCATCTTAAATCCAATGCCCCATACCGTTTTAACATAAGAACGATCTGGCTCCAACACGGCCAGTTTTTTCCGAATATTGCTAACATGTACGCTGATCGTATTATCACTCGCATCTGGCTGTTCATTCCAGAGCTTTTCATAGATCATGTCCTTCGTAAACACCACCGACGGCCTCTCCATTAAAATCTCTAAAATGGCGAATTCATTTTTGGTCAGCGCCACCGACTGTCCAAGTTGCGTCAGAGTCTTTGCATCTGGATTCAGTTCTAAATTTCCGAAGGTCAACACTCTCGCTACAGGTGCAGAATGATTCCTGCGCAGCACGATTTCTATACGTGCCAGCAACTCCTCCGGATCAAAGGGCTTCGTCACGTAATCCTCCGCACCGCCCTTTAGGAGCACCAACTTACTCGCCACGTCATCCTTTGCAGAAAGCGCGATCACGGGTGTAGGGCAATGTTTCACAATATAATCCAGGACCTCCTCCCCAGTCATTCCGGGAAGCATCAGATCCAAAACCACCAGCTCATACCGGTTCCGCTCAAGCAACATCACCGCTTCCGTCCCCGAGTACGCGCCGTCTGTGCGATACCCCTTGCTCACCAGGTATTCCCGTACCATCTTATTGATCGCCTGATCATCATCCACCACCAAAATACTTCTCATGTCTTCTCCTCTTGAATAACCCGGGGCTTGGCACCCAAACGTAAAAATAGTCCGGGAATTTCTTCACGATTCTCGGACTATTATACCATATGCGATTGTAAAATCTCAACCTGAAGAACGCGAAAAACGACTAGATCATCATATGGTAAATCTTGGTGCAATCCTCTTCGTTTAACGTAACGAAACCAGAGATGGTACCCTGACGGCCGTCACCTCTGCAGAGCACCTCAACAAGCTTCGGGATATCCTCTTCCTTGGCGCCCAGCTCCTCGAAATTCTTCGGCATGCCGATCGAAACAAGGAAGTTTTGCAGTGCGTTGATGCCTGCCAGTGCCGTTACCTCGGGATGTGCGAAGTCCATCTGACAACCCCAAACGCGTACTGCCACCTGCGCAAAGCGCATCACGTCATGATTCATCACGTACTTAAATACCGCCGGCATTGTCACCGCAAGTCCCGCGCCATGCGCACAGTCATACAGTGCGGAAAGCTCATGCTCAATGTTATGGCTGTTCCAATCCTGGCTTCTGCCAACGCCGCAGGAATTGTTGTGCGCCATCATGCCAGCCCACATAATGTTTGCCCTTGCGTCGTAATTATCGGGATCGGCAATGACTCTCGGGGTCTCATGTACCATGGTAAGGAGCAGCGCCTCGATCAAACGATCGGTCACTTCCACTTCCTTGGAATTCGTCAGATATCTCTCATAAAGATGCGCCATGATGTCGGTTGCGCCTGCTGCCGTCTGATATGCGGGAAGCGTCTGCGTGAGCGCAGGATTCAGGATGCTGAACTTCGGGCGGATCGCATTGCCGCTGGCGCCGCGCTTGAACATGCCCTCTTCCTTCGTGATCACGGAGTCGGGGCTGCCTTCACTGCCTGCTGCCGCGATCGTCAGCACCGTACCAACGGGAAGCGCCTGCGTGATGGGCTTTCCGCTGTAGAAATCCCAGAAATCACCGTCATACGGCACGCCGATCGCAATAGCCTTTGACGAATCGATAGTCGAGCCTCCGCCGACTGCGAGAATGAAGTCAACGCCCTTGTTCCTGCAAAGATCAATGCCCTT
>JAFPRF010000016.1 GCA_017400965.1 Lachnospiraceae bacterium | reverse complement strand
TCTGACATGCTCGGCGACGTCCTGTCCCTGATCCAGGAGAGGGCGCAGGAAAAGTCCCTGATCCTTCGGACGGAGGTTGCGGATGGCGTGCCGAACGTGATGTTAGGCGACGAGTTCCGCATCCGTCAGATCTTAGTAAATCTCTTAAACAATGCAGTGAAATATACCGACCGCGGCGGAATCACCTTAAACGTTGGTGGCCAGCGGGAGGGCGATGCCTACGAACTCCTTTTGCAGGTCGGCGATACCGGAAAGGGCATTCGCAAGGAGGATCAGCCGCATCTGTTCGAAGCCTTTTCGCGCGCGGACTTAAAGTCAAACGCCAACATCGAGGGCACGGGCCTTGGCCTTGCCATTGTAAAGAGCATCGTGGACTCCATGAAGGGCGACCTTGGCGTGGAGAGCGAGTACGGGATCGGCTCGAACTTTTGGGTAAAGCTGCCCTTGAAATATCAAGGAAAAGAACTGCTCGAAAGCGACTTTATGGAGCACAGGGAGGAGCGGAAGACCGCAGCGGCGACCTGCAGCTTCACGGCAGTTGACGCAAGGATTCTCGCGGTGGACGACAACCAGTCGAACTTAAAGATCGTGAAGTTTTTCCTGAAGAGAAACGGCATCGTTCCCGACCTTTGCAGCTCAGGAAGCCATGCGATCGAACTGTGCCGGGAGAAGGAATACGATCTGATCCTGCTCGATCACATGATGCCTGAACCAGACGGGATTGAGACGCTGCACGTGATCCGCAGCGATGAGAAGTCCCTGAATAAAAAGACGAAGGTGGTAGTCCTCACGGCGAACGCCGTGGCGGGCAGCAAGCAGACTTATCTTGATGAGGGCTTTGACGCCTATTTGACAAAGCCCCTGGATTCCGCCACTTTTGAGGAGACAGTTCAAAGCATGTTACCAGAGGGCTTGGTACGGCAGATGGAACAGAATTAACCTTTGCGGTAAGCCGTAGGGGTCATGTGATAAAATTTTTGAAAGGCGTTGGTGAAATGCTCCGGCGAGGAGTAGCCAAGCGCCGTAGCCACGGAGGCAATGGTGTTTGCGCGGTCCTGCAATAGCAGGCCGGCAGCGGACATGCGGGCCTCCGTTTTCTTTTGCGCGAAGGTCTTGTTATAGTGCTTTAGGAGGAGCCGCTCCGTCTGGCGGATGCCGAGATGCACCATGTCGGCGAGCTGCCCGAGGGTCAGATCCCGATAGTTGTAGAGGAACGCCTCCTCGATGGTGAGGTAGGTCTGGTCTGCGGGCGTCTGATCCGTCGGCGCGCCCGCACCGTCACTCTGTACCAGCTCCGTGCGATGATACTGCCGCGTGATCAGTAAAATGAGCTGCTGCAGCAGGGCAGGAAGTATGAGCTCATAGCCGATGGAGCGTTGCTCCAACTCGCTGTGGATCTGCTTCATGAGCTCATGCATGCCAGACGCGGCCTCGCCAAACCAGAATTTATGCTCTAGGAAGGCCTTCAGTAGCGGCTCCTTCGTCCCCGAGCTGCTCACCTGTAAATACACGCCATACTCCGTCATGGGATCTTTCGGGTCCGAAATCTGTTCATGAAATACGCCCGGCCCAGTGACAAAAAAGGTCCCCGGAACCACGTCATAGCTTTGCTCATCCGCGATCAGCTTTCCGTACCCGAAAGACACGTAATGCAGTTCGTAGCTGTTCTTGCTGTGGCTGTGCCGCGGGATGGGCGTGACCATCTTCTCCAGGCTGATGCTCAGCACCGTAAACTTGGTGTGTTCTATGGTAAAAGACATCTTTAGGTTTCGATATTTCATAGGCGCCTCCTGCCTTCATTATACCCCCGAGCGATCCGGCAGTACAACAAAAACCTGCGAAAATGCGACATGAATTTCAAAAATGCGTCACATGGGAATATTCCCTGGAACGCAAAAGATTCTATAATAGAATTAAGAATGAAATGCATGCAGAATACTGCGGAAAGGAACGCTATGATCGTTAAGGGAACCTATTTTCAAAATGACGCTGACCGCCCCTTGGTCTACGGCGACGTGGAGATCACGAACGTCAAAAGACAGAGGCTTCGCGGCGAGGAACTGAAGGAGGGCATCCTTTGCGAGCCCGTCATGATCGGCTTTTGCGGCACGGACAACGAGCTGATGCACATGGGCAGCGAGGGGAGACTGACAGCGAAATTCCCCGAGGGGAAGAATCGCCTGGTAAACGGCCACGAGGGCATTGTTTGGGTGCCGTCGGAAAACCGCTTCGCCATCGTCCTGATCCGCGGCGGCGACAGTTACGACCCGACCCGTTACACCGAGGACGAGACCTATTTCGAGTACGGGTGTGACAAGGCGGACGGCCTGTTCTGCGATAAGCAGTATTTCCACCCCGACATGTTGCTGCGCATTCCCGACGGCTACGTGCATGACGGAAAGCTCGATCGCAGCTTTGCGAAGAAGATGGTCTTTCCGGATCCCTTTGCGTGCATGCTCTTTCAATTAGAGCGCATGGAGGACCTCGGCAGCGCCCATAACTTCCGCGTAGCGATGCATAAATACAAGTGCGACGAGGCGAAGGCCCGTGAGATCGCAAAGGAAGAGATCTTCGACCGCACCGTCATCTTTGGACTGGGTACCACTGGCATGTTCATCGGCGATCTGATCCTTCGAAATCACAAGAACGCAAAGGTGCTGTTCGTTGCGAGAAGCCCCAAGGAATCCCAGAAGGTGACCTACGCGCTGAAGCAGACCGGTGCTTCCTATCTGCAGAATACCTACGACAGCGAGGCAGAGCTCGCCAAGGCCATCGTGGAGGCCATGGGCGGCAGGGCAACGACCTTCATCGGCGTGAGCGGCAGCAACGTAGAGCACCGCGTGGCCTTTGAGCACGGCGCACTCGGCTGCAACGGCATCTACAACAGCTTCTCCCTTGGGCCGAAGATCACCTTCGACACCATGCCCTTCGGTTTCGAAAATCACCTGATCCTCGGCAGCATCAACTTCCGTCAGGATCACATGGAGAAGGCCATTGAACTCCTTGCGCAGAGCAGCTACGATGAGATCGTGGAGCTGATCGACAAGGACGAGTTCACCGCAGATCCCATCGGAGCTTATAAGAACAAGATTTATTCCAAGAACGCGCCCATGAAGACGGCCGTGATCTGGAATCCCAAATATGTGGATTAATGAAGGAGGACCTACCAAATGAAAACCGTATTTATTGACAAGCCGTTTGAAATTGGCGTAAGAGATACCGAGCTCCCCGTGCCCAAGGAGGGTGAGGCGCTCCTGAAGATTTTGTACTGCGGCATCTGTGGCTCTGACGTGGCAAGCTTTACCGGAAATCAGCCCTTTACGACCTACCCTCGCATTCCTGGTCATGAATTCAGCGCGCAGATCGTCTCCATTCCAGAGAACGACAAGGGCCTGAAGGCTGGCGACATCGTGACTGCAAATCCCTATTTCAACTGTGGTCACTGCTATTCCTGCCAGCGTGGCTTCGTCAACTGCTGTACCGACAACCAGACCATGGGCGTGCAGAGAGACGGGTGCTTTCGCGAATATATCGTAATGCCCGTGGAGAGAATCTATGACGGCAAGGGCCTTTCCGCAAAGCAGCTCGCGCTGGTTGAGCCCTTCACCATCAGCTATCACGCACTGCACCGCGCAAAGATTAACAAGGGCGATAAGGTGCTCGTTGTCGGCGCCGGCCCCATCGGTCTGTTTGCACTGATCGCCGCAAAGGCACAGGGCGCAGAGGTAACCGTAGCCGACATCCTTGATGGAAGACTGGAGAAGGCAAAGCGCTTTGGCGCCGCAAACGTCATCAATTCCAAGACTAGCGACATCCGCGAGGAGGCCATGAAGCTCACCAATGGCAATGGCTTTGACGTATGCGTGGAGGCCTGCGGCCAGGACGTCACCTTCCTAAGCTGCATCGACTGCGCAGCCTTCGCAGCAAACATCATCCTCATCGGCAACGGCAAGAAGGAGACCACCTTCCTGCACTCCATCCTTCTCAAGAAGGAGCTGAATGTCTTCGGCAGCCGTAATTCCTACGCCCGCGACTTTAAGGCCGTGATCGATCTTATCGCGTCCGGCGAGGCTAACGTGGACGACATGGTCAGTGCGGTTTATCCCATCGACAACGTCGCTGACGCTTTTGACGCACTGGTACACAACGACGGCAGCCTTTCGAAGGTCCTCATTGAGGTAGCAGCAAATTAAGGAGAGTATTATGTCACGAATCATGATTGACGCGCACCTGCATCTCTGGGAGCGCCAACAGGGTAATATCGATGGCAAGCCCGTCTATTCCATCGGTAATGGGAAGAGCATGTTCATCGGCGAGATCCGCCAGATGATGCCGCCCTACCTTGCGGACGGAAAAAACACCGCTGAGCGCCTGCTCGCCAACATGGACTACGCGCAGGTGAACGCTTGCGTGGTTACGCAGGAATACATGGACGGCAACCAGGACGAATATTTGCTCCGCGTAAAGGATAAATACCCGGACCGTTTCAAGATCTGCGCCCTCTATGAAGAGCGGGACGATTTCGCAATGGACGGGTTTGATGGCGTGAAGATCTGCGCCGGCCGACTCGCAGACCAAAACCTGAGGAAGCTATTGCCCGTATTTCAAAGGGTTTCTGATGCCGGAAAGTTCATTTCCATCGACATGGCAGACGGCGACGCGCAGGTCGATGACCTGCAGTGGATCGTTGACAGACTGCCTTGGCTTCGAGTTGCCATCGGACACTTTGGCATGGTGACGACGCCGGGGTGGCATAGGCAGATCGAACTCGCCAAGAATAAGAACGTTTATATCGAAAGCGGCGGCCTGACCTGGCTCTTTAGCAAAGAATTCTACCCGTATCCCTCCGCCATCGAAGCCATCCGCGAGGCAGCTTCGATCTGCGGCATGGAAAAGCTCATGTGGGGCAGCGATTACCCCCGCACCATGACGGACATCACCTATAAGAGCGCCGTGCGCTTCATTGCGGAAACGCCGCGCCTGACGGAAGAAGAGAAGGACGCCTTCCTCGGAAAGAACGCCATGCGCTTCTACGGCTTTACGAACCTTTCGCCCCTTCCTGAAATCGACAATATGTTATAGAAAAGGAGAACCTAAGCCATGTTAAAAGGAATTTCCCCCATGTTATCCCCGGAACTGTTAAAGGTCCTTTGCGAGATGGGCCACGGCGACTCCATCGTCATCGCTGACGGTAATTTCCCCGCCCAGTCCATGGGAAAGAACGGCATCGTGATCCGCATGGACGGGCACGGCGTACCGGAGATCCTAGAGGCCATTTTGCAGGTGTTCCCGCTGGATCAGTACGTGGACCAGCCCGTAAGCCTGATGGAGCGCGTGCCTGGCGACAACGCTGACGTCTCCATCTGGAAGACCTACGATAAGCTCATCGAGGCGGCAGAGCCCCGAGGCACCGGCGTGATCCAAAAGCTGGAGCGCTTCGCGTTTTACGAGGAATCCAAGAAGGCCTACGCCATCATCGCTACCTCGGAGAGAAGCCAGTATGCAAACGTGATCTTGCAGAAGGGATGCGTTCTATAATTTGGTTGCAAACTGAAGAAAGCTCGTGTATAATGGGCTTGTACGGCAGGTATTCTCGTAATGCCTGCCGTTTTTTAATATCACAGATTTGTATTTCAGGCTTGAACCGCGATCAAGGAAAAGTAAGGGCGGGCAGGTCTTATTTGGGTGAAATGGAATACTTCAGAAAGAGGGCAGAAGGTGTTTAAGGAAGACGTCGTTCGAAAAGAGGTAGACCCGGGCGTTGCGACCGTCACGGAATTCTTTAAGTCCATATTGTACAGCGGCATTATCCAGCTGCTGAGCTTTAGCCTGCGGATCCCAGCCGTCTATTCCGTGCTCCCGCTGATGCTCCTGATCTTCGTAATCATGATATTTACGAGGGACTGGAACAACAAAAAGCGCCAGTATGCGTTCCTGATCCCCTACGTACTGGAGTACTTTGGATGTGTCCTTTACTTCTACAATAACGGACGGCTGATGCCGGTGACGGCAACCTGCATGGCGATGATCCTCGCCGTATGGGGCGTGGTCTGCATCGAGTGCTTTCCGAAGAAGGACTTTCTTGCGGAAAACCGCGCTGCGATCGAGAAGAGGAACGAAAGACGGCTTCTGATCGGCCTGCTCATCTTTTTTGCGACAGTGGCGATCGCCGAAACCGCAATCTGGTTTTACTATGAAAACAAGGCCAAAGAGACGGTGCGCGAGGTGATGACGGTAGAAGTGGCCACGCCTGCGCTCGGTAAACACGTGGATGAAGTTTGTGACGAGCTTAATGCCGTATACTATTCCAAGACAAAGCTTCGCTTTAAGACGGAGGCAGCGCTGACAGATACGGAAAACGGCAATGAAGTGTCTGCCGTCCTATACAGTCAGTTCAAGGGGGAGGTCAAGGCCTCAACCAAAAAGGGGATCGGGTCGCTGTTTCGCGCGGCGGAGCTTTTGGCAGACGTGTATGACGAGATGCAGAAAGAAGATGAATGATTGACGCCCGACGTCAATTCTCATAAAAATGCGTTAGTTCGATAATCGAAGAGGGAGGATGTATGGTTACAGAGGAAAAAAGAAACGCAGACCAGAACGTGAAGGCGTTACTGGAAAAGGAAAACGGAGCAAAAGGAGCAGTTTTAGAGGATCTGAGATTTATTTCGGAGAATATGGAGAAAGGGAAGTTTTCCAAGCGGGAATTCCTTTGTGGCGAACTCTATGACTATATCGAACGGATCGATCCGGAAGGAAAGAAGGCCCCCATCTTTGGCCGTAACGTGACGGTCAGCGCGGAATTTCCTGATGCAGCATTTGTTCTTCTAAATCAGGTGCTGAGCTATGAAAACGCGCCTCTTGGTAAGTGGCCGACGAAGAAAGAGACGCCCGTTTGGCGGCAGGTGAACGTAAACCTTTCCGCGGCGAAGTCTTCGGACACGCCCTTTGAAGAGATTGGCAGCGTTGTTGCCGTAAAAGAAGCGAAGGCCGAGGAGAAGGCAGCGCTCCTGCGCGAGCTTCTGGCTTCCAACTTAGTGGAGCGGGCGAGTCTTCTTGCAAAATATGACAAGCCGGACGATGCCTTTGAAGGCTTTGACTTTTATCATGGCGCGGAGAAAAACCATGCCTATGCGGAGTATCCCGCGAAGTGGCATCGCCTTCGCAATGAAAAGCTTTGCGACTTTTCTGCGATGCTAACGGCGCAGGACCAAAAAACTTTAGACCAGCTCGTAAAGCTCCTTACCCAGGACGATAAGACCATGGGAAGGACCGTTTGTGATCTGGGAAGCGATAAGGCACGCAAGGACTTTTATGACAAGGTGCTCTTACCTTACGTAAAGGCTGTGCGCGACGCAGATCTAACAAAGGACCGCATCCCCGCGTTTACGAAGGCGAAGGAAGCGTACCTTGCGCAGGAGAAGGTGGTAACCGACCTGCAGGCGAGCCTTTCAAAGCTTCAGAAGGCGTTCCTCAAGAACGACAGGGACGAAAAGCTCCAGAATAAGAACCTTCGCGCGGCACAGGCGGAGATCGAGCACGCTCAGAAGGATAAGGAGCTGGCAGAGATGGCCCGTAAGCCTTTGCAGGAGGAGCAGACCGCAGTGGAAAAAGAGATGAATGATCTCTTAGATCAGATGGACGAGATCGGCGCAGCTGCGCAGAAGGCAAAGAATGAGTGGAACCGCTATAATGACACCGTTCGCACTGGCTTTGATCAGGAGAGAGAGCTGCGTGCCTCCGTCGGCGGCATGACGAAGCTGCTTAACAAGAAGAAATACGAGGCCGTGATGGAGCAGGCTGATAAGCTCCAGCAGGAAGCCATCGAAGCGCAGGAGAAGGCACCTGCCGCTGAAAAGAAGATGAAGGAGCTCGCCGCGCAGTACGATGAGCTGGCGCAGGTAAAAGATAAGATCCAGGCAAAGATCGAGAACATTAACGATAAGCTTTCGAACTTTAATAAGACCGTGGTGAACGCCAATGCCATCCTGACCCGCCGTAACGAAGAGGTAGAGCAGATCAAGTTCTCCTTGGAGTCCGTGGCGAAGGAAAAGGCATCCCTTTTGGAGAGCTGGAAGAAGGAGCAGGGCGACGACCAGAGAGTACTCCTGGACATGGACTTCATCGCAGACCTCCTTTCCAAGGATGCGAAGAAGGTAGAAAAACGCGAGGCGCAGAACCCTTGGATCTCGAAAAAGTATGCGCAGGAGCAGGAAAAACTCTGCACTTTGGCAGCAGACCTGCACAAGGCTTTTGCAGAAGCCTCTGGCTGTCTTGCAGCAAATCTGGCAACTCTGGCGCAGGTGTTGGGCTACTGGAAGAAGGACGATCAGAAGATCGAGTTCGACATGGCAGACCGTGAGGAGGCATTGCCCTTCATCTGGCAGAGCTTTTCGCTCTTTATGCCGATGCTGGCAGTAACGCTTCCTTCCGTAGGGGAACTCTTTGCGGACGTAAAGAAGCCCGGCCTGATGGGACTCCTTACCGTAGCGGATGCAGACAAGGCTCCGGCCGAGAACATGATCGGCGCGATCTATCGCGGCAGAAAAGCCGTTGTTTTTGAAGACTAAATGATCTCAGGAAGGAGAAGGCATGGGCAATTTTGATCCCAAAAAGATGACTTATGTGGTCAATACGGTGATCTTGCTCCTGGTTTTGGGCTTGATGGCCTTCTTTTGCATGCTCAATGCTCCCTTCTTGGTTTACTTTAGCATTCCCACCATCGCCGTCTATCTGATCGGCTACTTTTTGGTTTACAAAAACTACCTGCAGGCCTACGTGCGAATGGTATACATGTGGATCACGATCTACATGTGCCTGACGACCCTCTTTTTGGGATATGCCTACGGGTTCCACCTGTATTGTTTCTCCATGATCCCAGTGCTCTTTATCACAAAATATTTCGCGTATCGCCTGGGAAATAAGAGCCTGGGGGCCTTCCGTGTCAGCTTTGTCATTGCGGGGCTCTATCTGCTCTGCACGGGTTACGTGGCTCTCTTTGGTCCCATCTATGATCGGAATCAAAAGTACGCGGCCATTTTCTGGATCCTGAACGCACTGATCGTATTCGGGTTCCTCATCTTTTATTCGCACTACATGATCAATATGGTCATCGAATCGCAGCAAAGACTGATCGAAATGGCACAGGTGGATCAGCTGACCAAGCTCTATAATCGTCATTACATGAAGGGGCGTCTGAAGGAGCTCGCCAAGGCAAAGCATGCCTTTTTGGCCATGGCGGACATCGATGACTTTAAGAAGATCAACGACACCTATGGTCATAACGCCGGTGACGATGTCCTAAAGGCCGTATCTGAGCTGATGAAGCAGGTCTGCAAGGGCTGTGAGATCGCCAGATGGGGCGGAGAGGAATTCCTCATTGTCACGAATGAAAATACAATAACGGATGGTATAATAACAAGTGATATTGTAATTAAACTGTTAGAGGAGCTACGTGCTCAAGTGGAAGCGCATCCCATTACCGTCGATGATCAGCTGATCAAGATGACGGTCACCATTGGATTGACGGAGCATCAGGAGGGTCAGCGCGTGGATGATTGGGTGAACGCGGCGGACGAAAAGCTCTATCAGGGGAAGCACCAAGGAAAGAATCAATTGATCTATTAAACATTAGTTGTTATTATAAATAATAACGTATGTTACTTCAAACATTGGTAGGGGTTATCCAATATGCCAAAACGGAAAATTGATGACAAATTCATCCAGGACTTCTTTCACATAGGAAACAGTGAGGAAGACAAGGCCGAGCTCGAAGAGATCCAGAAAAAACTGATCCGTGAGCAGTACGAAAACGGTAAGGACATCTGTAAGATCGACGGCGATCCGGACTGCATGTACTTTTTGGAATCCGGTACGGCGATCGTCTTAAGCCGTGAGGGTGAGCAGATCAATATCATGCACGAGGGTACGTATTTTGGGGAATACGGCGTTCTGTCGCAGCAAAAGCGTCTGTCCACCGTTCGCTCTCTGGGCCGTACCATTGTCTATCGCCTGAACGCCGAGGATATGATGGCCATCTTAGCCAAGCACCCTGACGTGTACGGCGAGCTGATGAAGCGCGTGTACGGTCAGGTCTCTGGTAAGCACTCCCAGATCTTGGCCCTCTCCGGCATGCGCAAGGGCATCCTGCAGCACCCGAAGAATGAGACGCCGCTTTCCAAGCGCCGCATCGTGATCCAATATGGCATACTCGCCTTGATTTTCCTGCTTTGCTGGATCTTTATCCCAAAGGAAGCGAATGCCCCAGTCTTTTTGGTGCCCTTGACTCTCATGTTGGTTTACGTTCTGATCACGAAGCGCACCATGGAATCGCTGATCGTCTCAATCATGCTCGCAGCGCTTCTCATCTACAGAAAAGGCATTTCTGCAAGCTTCACGGATTCCATGATCGAAGCCATGATGTGCTACGACAATGCATGGACCATATTTGTAATGTCGCTGATGGGAAGCGTCGTTCAGCTGATCGAAGCTTCCGGTGCGGTGACGGCCTTCAAAAAAATGGCTGACAGTAAGGTAAAGACCCAGCGCGGCGTGATGCTTTCCGCATATGGCATCATGGCGGCCACCTGCATCGATGACGGCCTGAACATGGCTTGCGCGGCAAATTCCACAAATGCCGTTGCAAAGGAGCAGGCGCTCTCGAGAGAGAAAACCTCCTTACTCTATAGCCTTTTGCCTACGGTTCTGAGCTCCTTCATTCCGATTTCCCTGTGGGGCATCTTCGTCATTGGTACGATCGCGGCCTCGATCAAGAAGAATGCTTTGGAGGTGTTCTGCCAGTCCATTCCGTTTAACTTCTTTTCGATTTTGGTGGTCGTAGCCATGCTGCTGTATTGCTTTGGAAAGCTCCCTTTGACAAGGCGCCTGAAGAAAGCGGATCAGCGTGTAAAGGATGGCGGAACGCTTTGGCCGGATGGGTCTGAAAAATATTTAAGCTTAAATGAGCCCGAAATGTGGGGTAAGATCATGAACATCATGCTGCCCATTTTGGTGCTTGCGGTGAGTTCCATTGCGATCAGTTCCATCATTGGAAAGAGCTTCATGGTGGACAGCGCGGTTGGCCTTGTAGCGACGCTGATCTTCATGTTCTTTTTGTACTGTTGGCAGGGCCTGATGACCCCGGAGCAGTTTGTGGAGCACCTTGTTGTCGGTATTGCAAATTCCACCCTCGCGAACGTGTTGTACCTGTTGACGATCTGCTTCTCGACGCTCCTTACCGAGCTCTCGCTGACGGAATACTTCGCGGAGACCGTGGAAGCGCTCGGCAGATTTGGCCCCGTCTTCCCGATGGTCATGTTTGTGTCAGCGATGTTCCTCACGGTGGCCCTGGGTTCTTCCTGGTCCATGTACGCGATCGTCTTCCCAATCGCCATCCAGTTTGCGCCGCTCCTTGGCGTGAACATGGCACTCTGCATCGGCGCCATTGCGGGTGCGGGCATTGCTGGTGAAAAGAACTGTGCGTTCACGGCGGACAGCATGAACGTGGGTACCGCCATTGGATGCAGCCCTCGCGTTGTTCGAAAGGTACGCATGAAGTATAGCTTTGCGATCACGGCCATTGCGTCCGTCATGTATCTGATCGCGGGCTTCATTT
Source organism: Lachnospiraceae bacterium (assembly GCA_017400965.1). Lineage (GTDB taxonomy): Bacteria > Bacillota > Clostridia > Lachnospirales > Lachnospiraceae > Acetatifactor. The sequence continues at coordinate 13,591 of JAFPRF010000016.1, read as the reverse complement.
TCCGTGCATAAGGGAGGCATTGCATGGCTGACAAGGAGAAATCTCGCCATTACAACATGCAGCGCATCAAAAGTAAGGACACCTCGATCGAGCTAAAGCTTCGTAAGGCTCTGTGGGCCAAGGGCTACCGCTATCGAAAAAACCTCCGTACGCTTCCTGGCGTGCCGGACATTGTCCTGACGAAATATAAGATCGCGATCTTTTGCGACAGCGAATTCTTCCACGGAAAGGACTGGGAGGTCCTAAAACCCCAGCTTGAGCGTGGCAACAACGCACAGTTTTGGATCGATAAGATCACGAACACGAAGCGCCGCGACGACGAGGCGAACAAAAAGCTTCTCTACCTCGGCTGGACCGTGATCCGCTTTTGGGGCAAGGACATCCTGAAGGACGTGGATACCTGCGTCAAGGTCGTGGAAGAGACCATTTTCGACATGGAGATGGGTGAGGCGCCGGACGCCTTAGAGCCGGAAGAACTGGAATAAAAACCTTGCTTCGGCGAGGCGAAAAGGGTATATTAGTGTAATGAATATCGTAGTTGACGGATATAATATCAGTTATAAGATCACGGGCGAAGGCGACGAGACCGTCGTCATGCTGCAGGGCTGGGGCACCCACCTCGGCATGTACGACAGCGTGGCGAATGCGATCAGCGATAAGGTGCGCTTCGTCCAATTTGATATGCCCGGGTTTGGCGCGAGCGACGAGCCGAGAGAGGCTTGGAACGTGGACGCCTACGCGGACTTCTTTTTGAAATTTATGGAGGAGCTGGGCATTAAGAAGGCGACCCTGATGGGCCATTCCTACGGCGGACGCGTCATCATTAAGCTTGCGGCGAGAGAGAACCTGCCATTCGAAATCACGCGCATCGTCCTCATCGACAGCGCGGGCATCCTGCCGAAAAAGACCTTCGCGCAAAAGTTTCGGATCCGCAAATATAAGATGCTCAAGGGGATCCTCAACATGAAGGTCGTCTACGCCCTGTTCCCCGAGCTCATCGACGATTGGCGTAACCGCCAGGGCTCCGCGGATTACCGCGCGGCCTCGCCCATGATGCGCAAATGTCTTGTCATGGCGGTGAACGAAGACCTGACGGACCTTCTTCCCAGGATAAAGCAGGACACCCTGCTGATCTGGGGCGACAAGGACACCGCCACCCCGATCTCTGACGCGAAGCTCATGGAGGAGAAGATCCCGAACTCCGGCCTTGCCGTGCTGACCGGCGCCGGCCATTTTTCCTACCTCGAGCAGCCCCAGATCTTCCGCAATATACTAAGAGCTTACTTCCAAGCGTAAGCTTTCGGAGGCACCATGATCATTCGAACCATCCTCGCCTTTTTACTGGCGATCCCGGCGTACGCGTACGCCCTTCGATACAACATGCATATGTTCCAGCTAGGTGGCTACAAGAACGACGAACACCCGAAGTGGCTGAAAAAGAACCTGCGGCAGCAGTGGCTTCTTGTCTTCACGGGCGTTCTCGGCATCCTTCGGATCCTTGTCAGCCTCCTTCCAGACGGCATCTTTCGCGGCATCGCCCTTTGGACCACCGACATATTTGCCATCTTAACGCTTCTTTTGGTGCGCCTTGTCTACCGCGCCATGAAACGCCTAAACACCAAATCTAAATTTAACTATACGCCCCGCGTAAAACGCATGATCACGACGATCCTAGTACTCACGGGGCTTGTATTACTTATCAGCTTTATCGCGCCCCTTGTGGCAAACGGCGGTGCAGACGACTGGGAGCTGCTTTCCAATGACGTGCAGTACGGTTTCCCCGGGTTCCTCACGGGCGTGCTCCTCGTCATGATCTCGCTCCAGCTTGTCTTTAACATGATCTCGAACGTCATCAACCGTCCCATCGAAAAGGCGGTGAATCAATACTACATCAACGACGCAAAGCGCATTCTGAAAAGCGTTCCTGGCCTGCAGATCATCGGCGTGACCGGAAGCTACGGAAAAACTAGCGTGAAATTCTACCTGCAGACCCTTTTGCAGGGCAAATACAACGTCCTCGTTACGCCCGAGAGCTACAACACCCCCATGGGCATCGTGAAGACCATCCGCGGGTCCCTCAAATCCACCCATGAGATCTTCATCTGCGAGATGGGCGCGCGTCACGTTGGCGACATCAAGGAGGACACGGACATCGTCCATCCTCATCATGGCGTGATCACCTCCGTTGGCCCCCAGCACCTCGAAACCTTCCACAGCATGGAGAACATCATGAACACGAAGTTCGAGCTGGCGGATTGCCTCCCCGAGGGCGGTAAACTCTTCCTGAATGGCGATAATGAGTACATCCAGAAAAAGGCCGTTGAATACAAGAACAAGATCTTTTATTATTCCGAGAAGCAGGGCGAAGGCTATCAGGCGAAGGACGTCACCGTTTCGCAGCTCGGCACGGAGTTCACCGTGACCGCGCCGAACGGCGAGGAGGAGCGCTTCCAGATGAAGCTCATCGGCGCTCATAACGTGATCAACGTGGTCGGTGCCATTGCGGTTGCCCATCAGTTTGGTGTTTCGCTAAAGGAGCTGAAGATCCCCGTGCGTCGCATCCAGCCAGTGGAGCACCGCATGAAGATGCGCGAGCAGGGCAACGTCACCATCATTGACGATGCCTACAATTCCAACCCTGTCGGCTCCAAGGCTGCGGTGGAGACACTTGCCATGTTTGACGGCATCCGCATCCTCGTCACCCCCGGCATGGTGGAGCTCGGCGACAAAGAAGACGAATACAACTACAAGTTCGGCACCTACGCGGCCGACTGCTGTGACTATATTTTGATCGTAGGCAAGAAAAACCGCGAGAGCATCCATAGCGGCGTCCTCAGCAAGAGCTTCCCCGCAGACAAGTGCATCTGCGTGGATAAGTTGGAAGATGCCATGAACTATGCCTATTCCATCAAGGGCCAGGGCCATAAATACATTCTGTTAGAAAACGACTTACCCGATAATTATTGATTTGGAGGAAATCAGAAATGAAGACAAGAGTAGCATTAATGTTTGGCGGAAAGAGCGTGGAGCATGAGGTTTCCGTCATCTCCGGCATCCAGGCTTATCTTAGCATGGACACGGAAAAATATGACGTGATCCCTGTATATCTTACCAAGAAAAATGAAATGTACGTTGGCGAGAAGATCGGCAAGATCGAATCCTATAAGGACATTAACGGCCTTCTCAAGGACTCCCAGCGCGTGATCATGATGAACGAGAACGACCACATCATGCTGACCCCTTATCCCCAAAAGCTCTTTGGCAAGAAGGAGGAGCAGGAGATCGACATCGTCTTCCCCGTGGTGCATGGCACCAACGTAGAGGACGGCGCACTGCAGGGCTACTTTAAGACCCTCGGCGTTCCCTTTGTAGGCTGCGACGTCACCGCCTCCGCCATCGGCATGGATAAGTTCGTCATGAAGACCGTCCTGAAGGAGTACGACGTACCCGTACTTGACGCGGCGCTCTACGTACTCGCGGACTACGCTGACATGGAAGGCCTGATGGACAAGATCGAAGCGAAGTTCGGCTATCCCGTGATCATCAAGCCCGTAAACCTCGGTTCCTCCGTGGGCATCAGCGTAGCGAAAACCCGAGTGGAGCTTGCAAACTCCATCGACGATGCCTTCCGCTACAGTACGAAGATCCTTGTGGAGCATGCAATCTCCAGCCTACGTGAGATCAACTGTGCAGTGCTTGGCGACGAGAACGAAGCCATCGCTTCCGAGTGCGAGGAACCCCTGCATACCAAGGACATTTTAAGCTATGAAGATAAGTACGTGAGTAACGCCAAGGGGAGCGGCTCCAAGGGCATGGCCAGCGTTGCCAGAAAGATCCCCGCAGACCTTTCTCCCGAAAAGCGCGAGGAAGTGCGCGACCTTGCCGTTCGTTCCTTTAAGGCCCTCGGCTGTAACGGTGTTGCGAGAATCGATTTCATGATCGACGAAGAGACCGGAAAGCTTTATTTCAACGAGATCAATACCATCCCCGGATCCCTTGCGTTCTACCTTTGGGAGCCCATCGGCATCCCTTACAAGGAGCTTCTTGACCGCATGATCCAGCTGGCCTTCAAGAGAAGAAGAACCGAGGAATCCCTGACCTTTACCTTTGATACCAACATCTTAAATTCCGCAAGCTTTGGCGGCTCGAAGGGCGGTGCAAAGCTGTAAGGAGGCGTACCATGCGCACCATACCACACATCGAAGATCCCGCCAGATATACGCAGCGGGATTTTCAGACTTCGGATTTCATCGAAATCCTACCAAGCGAAAAGATCGACGTACAAATGCAGTACCCCATTCTGGGCATGCAACAGGCGCAGCCCCGTTGCTTTCTGCGTAAGGAAGCGGCCGAGCGCCTTTATGCAGCCGCGTCTAACCTCCCAAAAGGTATGCGCTTTCGCATCTGGGATGCCTGGCGTCCCTTTGCGCTCCAACATGAACTCTATGAAGTCTACTCCAAGGACATCATCCGCGACTTTCATCTGGAAAACGTGTCAGAGGAGGAGCGCAGCGCCGTGATCCGCGGCTTTGTCTCGGATCCGATCCCTGACAGGGACGTTCCGCCGATGCATACCACGGGCGGCGCCGTGGACCTCACCATCTTAGACTCAAACGGCGCAGAGCTCGACATGGGAACGAAATTCGATGCGTTCACGACCCGAACGATCACGGACTTTTTCGAAAATGACGAGATCATTTCAAATCAAGACCCGCAGTGGAATGAGGCGCACGTGAAGCTGATACGCGAGAACAGGCGTCTTCTCTACTGGCTCATGATAGACGCGGGCTTTACCAATCTGCCGTCCGAATGGTGGCATTATGACTTTGGCGACCGCGCCTGGGGCTATTACAAGCAGCGCCCCGCGATTTACAAAGGCGTTTTTACGAGGGAGGAAATGTAAGTGGCTGGCGATAACGTGACGAAAGACAAAAAAGTGAATGACCATGATGAGAAGCAGCAAAAGCGCATCAATAACCAGAATAAAAAACTCGGCTACATCCTGCTGTATGTAGGCGTGTTCATCCTCATCGTGCTCGGTGAGATCTTCCTGTTTGTCAGCGATCCAGGTGCATCGCTTATGGACCTCCTAAAGGACACCGTCGGCAACCTCATGGGCGTCCTCGCGGCGTTTCTGGTCTTCGACATCGCTCACGAATGGATGTCAAAGGAGAGCTACGCGTCCGAGATTTCCGAGCAGATCCTCGATACCCTCATGTACCATCCCGAGGCCATGGAGCTCTATGAGAACGATCAAAAGAAGGTCTTTGTCAACGCCTTCATCGGCTCCATCGTAAAGGATGAGGACGCGGCAGAGATGCTCGAAAATCACCTCGAGACCTATCTTTTGACCCCCGAGGATTTCCGTACAAAGCCGCACCTAAGCGCAGGCGACTGCCGCATCAAGACGGCCTTTTCCTACCGCTTTGTGCTCGAGACCGAGCGTACGCAGGCCTTCCAGACCCTGCGTTCCGATGCAAATAATGACCCTTATTTCTACGTACAGGAAGAGCTGAATTACACCGTAAAGTATCTTGACCAAAAGGGCAACAACATGAACAGCGAGTTTGTCAAGATCGGTCTGATCTATGATAACGGGGGATTGGATGCGTTCCTTAGAAGCAGCAAGAACGGAGAGGAGCGAGAGGTCTTCAAGAATTGTATTTTCCGAGAGATTTTGGACATTGTGCCGGAAGACAAGGCAATTTTCCATGAACTGCAGGACGAGGCACATTCCGCGGAGCTCGTGAAGCTGGCGCATCGCATGTTCCGCCCGCACCTGACCATCGACCGCACAAAGGGCGAGCTCTACAGCGTGGAGGTCGGCAACTACAAGGGCCGCGACTACGGCCTGCTCTTTACCTTTAAGGTGGCGCACGACCAGAACGCCACAGAGCATGACGTATCTCTGATCTTTCACATGCCGAAGCGCTGGGACAGCATCATTGAGGTGGCGCTTGTGGAGCCCACGAAGGATCCCCAGATTTCCATCAGCTACAACGAGGACGCCATGGATGTTGAGATGTATGCGTTCCTGAATAAGGGTGATGCCTCCTCCTACGACAATACGCTGGAAGAGGAGAATGGCGTTTACAGTATTGCACTTTCGAATGAGTGGGTATATCCCATGAGCGGCACCGTGTTCTTTGTGCGTAAGGACTACCGCATTCGCGAGGCCCAGGAAAAGGGGAACGCTTAAGTTATTGTTCCTTGGCCGGATTGACGTGGATCATGACGTGCTTCACGTTCGGGAATTCTTTTTCCACGTTTGCATGAACGCTTTCGGCGATCTCATGTGCCGCGATCAGAGAGATATCCCTTTTTGCAGCGATTTCCAGATCAATATAAATCTTATTTCCGAACTGCCTGGTGTGGAGTAAATCGATGTACTCTACGCCGGGCTGTTTTTCTATAAAGCTTCGAAGGCTTTCTTCCACCTCTTTTCCGCAAGAGGTGTCCAGCATCTTATCCAGCGCATCCTTCGAAATGTCATAGGCCACCTTCAAGATGAACAGACAAATGATCAGACTCGCGATCGGGTCCATGATGGGGAAACCGAGCTTCGCGAGGCCAATGCCAATAAAGGAACCGACCGAGGACAGCGCATCCGACCGGTGATGCCAGGCATCCGCCTTGAAGACGGACGAATCCAGCTTTTTTGCGTAGTACATGGTATACCAGAACATGGCCTCCTTCACGACGATGGAGATCACGGCCGCGATCAGCGGAAGGAGCGTCGGCACCGCGAGGTCTTCCTTGGAAAGCAGGTTCTGAATGCCGGCGTAACCAATGCCCAGTCCCGTTCCCGCAAGGACCAGTCCTAAGATCAGCGATGCCACGCACTCGAGTCGTTCATGGCCGTAGGGATGTTCTTCATCCTCCGGCTGCATGGAGAGCCGCACGCCGAGATAGGCGACGAACGTGGCAAATACGTCGGACAGGGAATGCGCCGCATCCGATACCATGGCCCCAGACCGGCCCAGTATTCCGGCAAATAACTTAAAGCCCGCGAGCACCACGTTTCCGAGGATCCCAACGCGGGACATTTTCTTTACGATCTTTGCTTCATCCATAACGCCACCCCCTTGACGGTATGTTTTTTGAGGTATAAAAAAGCGTAGCACTTACCACTTGCAATGTCAACATGAAAAATGGCGAACCTTGTATTTCAAGGCTCGCCACTGATTTGCATTATTCCCACTCGATCGTGCCGGTGGGCTTGGGTGTGAGGTCGTAGAGGACTCTGTTGATGCCGGGAACTTCGCTGGTAATGCGACTGACGATCTTGCTAAGGAGGGTGTAAGGGATTTCCTCGATGGTAGCGGTCATGGCATCCTTGGTGTTGACGGCGCGGATGATGCAAGGCCACTCAAAGCTGCGAAGGCCGTTCTTTACGCCAACGGATTTATAATCAGGAACGATGGTGAAGTACTGCCATACCTTGCCCTCGAGGCCAGCCTTGGCGAATTCTTCGCGCAGGATCGCATCGGACTCGCGAAGGGCGGTAAGACGATCTCTGGTGATGGCACCGGTGCAGCGAACGCCGAGTCCGGGGCCGGGGAACGGCTGACGCTCTACCATGCCTACGGGAAGGCCAAGCGCACGACCGATCACGCGAACCTCATCCTTGAACAGGAGCTTGATGGGCTCAACGAGGCCTTCGAAATGAATGTCCTCAGGAAGGCCGCCTACGTTGTGATGCGCCTTCACGGGGCCAGATTCGAGAATGTCGGGATAGATGGTTCCCTGTGCCAGGAAGTCCACGTCGTCCAGCTTTCTCGCTTCTTCCTCGAATACGCGGATGAATTCCTCGCCGATGATCTTACGCTTCTTCTCGGGCTCTGCAACCCCTGCGAGCTTATCGAGGAAACGATCGGTTGCATCGATGTAGATCAGGTTTGCATCCATCTGATTCTTAAACACCTCGATGACCTGCTCGGGCTCGCCCTTACGAAGAAGGCCGTGGTTTACGTGCACGCACACAAGGTTCTTACCGATCGCCTTGATGAGAAGTGCTGCCACGACGGAGGAATCAACGCCTCCGGAAAGTGCAAGAAGCACCTTCTTGTCGCCAACTTGCTTTTTTACGGCTTCCACCTGCTCCGCGATGAACGCGTTTGCCTGCTCGGCCGTAGTGATTCTTTCCATAGATTCCGGTCTTACGTCTGCCATAGTTACCCCCTAAATCAATATATTTTTGCTCCGCAAACTCATGTCGTAAATCCGCGGCTACAATACAAAAAGTATAGCATGTTTTCCGCAACTCCGCAATTGGGAACAAGTGCCTGCTGCATTAATGAAACGTGATGCCTATGTCCTGCAGGTTCGTGTCGAAGACGCTAAGTCCCGCATCGAGCGCATTCAGGTAAGTATCATGCTCCGACCAAAAGAGATCGATCAAATCGTCCTTCGTCCGATACTGATATCCTTCGGCTTCCACGATCTTTCGTATCTCTTCCTCCGTCATTGCTTCGTCTGAATTTTCGTCCCAAACATCCTTGTAGGATTCCTCTTGTCCCTCGATGACATAAAAATTGCACTGACATTTCTCCTTAAAGGCCTCCTTGGAAGACAGGATTTCGTCCGTTTCTCCAGGTTTCAAAGGCACAAACAAGTGATACTGATACCTTCCATTCACAACGCCATTTCCAACAGAGAAGAAGTTTTCGAGGTATCTGTACTTAATGTAAACGCTATCGCCATTCGCCCCCTGACTCACTGAGATGGTACAATCCTTTGTGGATCCTTCATCGTTCGGCATGGTTTGATGGAAAAGTAAACTGGTTGAGTAAATACTGCTGGAAGTATACTGCGTATAGCATACGCCGTCCAGAAGATATTTCGACTTCGGACCATAGGTGGAAAACCAGTCCGTCTTATCCGCATCTTCGTCTACCTTTGCGTGCTCGTTTGCCGCGAGGGACCTGTTCATGTATTTGGTCCACGTCATGTCGCAATCCTTGCATCTGCCATTTTCGAATACATGCTCATTCTTGATGACCACTTCGCGGTACAGGGTCTTTGTCAGGTCAAAGTCGTTATACTCGTCGCCAAGGTCGATCCCGAAATCCTCCAGGTTCGTATCTAGCCCAGGGATTGGCTCCCTAGCAAAGGCAACAAATCTCGCATACAGAATCTCAAGGTCGGGAAACAAAATGTGCGGCGTGTAATCTAAAGGTTCTCTTTCGAAGGCCGTAAACCCAGCCTTGCCTTCTTCAAGATCCTTCACGTATGTTTTAATCTGGTCTAACTCGATTGAATCGCCTGCAGTGTAAAAGCGGCTTCCACCATAGGATACTTTCAGATTGATCTGCGCTGTCTCCGTATAGGGATCAACGACCAGTTCAAAGGTTCCTTCACTTGTATGGTAACGGAAGCAAAACTTCTCACCATAGCTTGGCTCGTACGTCGCATAACCGCGGATCCCCTCAACGTAAATATCGTCATCCACTTCCGGATCACTAAAATGGAGCCTTACTTTATCCAGCCACTGGCCATTTAGCTTTTCATTCTTAAACTGCTTCGCTTCTGAACCGTCAGTTTCCTTTTTCCCATCTTTGGTGGATTCGATCCTGGTATCCTTCTTGCCATCGTTTTCACCGCTCCCAGATGCATCGCCGCAGCCTGAAAACAGTAAGGATGCCGCAAGTATTCCGCAAGTCAAAAATGCCATTCCTCTCCTCATTTTCCTCCTCCTTGATCACAAACGCATATCAGATGTTTCATTCGTGGTTTCCAGGGACAATATCAGTGTACCATAATTTGAAGGGGGTGTCAAAAAGCCACTGGAGACCATCAAATGATCAGGAGAATATGGCATGATCGGAGAGAGCTTCCAGCAATTCGCAATACTCTTGAAAAACGCTTTGATGATGCTCTCGGATATAGTCATAGTTTTGCTCTTTTGCGGCATATTCGAGGGCTTTTGCATGTTCGGAGAGCGTAACCGCTCCGATGTTTAGGGACGTGCTTTTCAGCGCGTGAACATAGGTTTCATAGTCCTTCCAATTCTCGGCTTCATAAGCTTCAGAGATTAGATCTCTTTTATTGTCCTCAAAATAGGTCTGGAGAATTTCAACGTAGAAATCCTCGTCATCCATGCAATAGCCCATTCCGGTTTTGACGTCGAGCATTGGGAAGCGATCCTGAAGACTCGAATTCTCTTTTGACGCGTCGCTTAAACTCTCGGAGTCGTTTCCGAGAGTTTCTTTCTGGGAAAGGTATTTATGCAACATGGCGATCAGCTCATTACGGCGGATCGGTTTTGAAAGGTAGTCGGTGAAACCTTTTTTAACATAGGATTCCTTAGCACCGACGATCGCATTGGCGGTCAGTATGATCACTGGAGTGTCGCTGTTTTTATGATCCTTGTTAGATTTGATTTGCTCGAAGGTTTCGATGCCGTCCATCTCTGGCATCATGTGATCAAGAAGAATCAAATCATAGTGTCTTAAACGGATCTTTTCCAGACATTCCATGCCGCTGAAGGCGGTGTCAATCTCAGCATGGGTGCGTTTGAGCATGCCTTTTACAACCTGTATGTTCATGTCCACGTCGTCAACCACGAGAAGGTTTGCACCGGATAAGTCTATTTGGATTTCCGTCTCTTTTTTCTGGTTAATAAATTCCTCATATCTGTCATGGAAATTTCCAACTGGCGTGGGATTTATGATCTGTTGCGAAAGAGTCACGCTGAAGGTTGAGCCTTTGCCGTATTCGCTGGTCACCTTGATCTCTCCGCCCATGAGTTTCACCAGCTTTTCCGTGAGAGAAAGGCCGAGCCCAGTCCCTTCAATGTTGCGGTTCCGTTTCTCGTCTAATCTCGTAAAATTATCGAAGAGTTTGTCAAGGTCTTCTTTTCGAATGCCCATGCCGGTATCTGATACTTCGATGGACAGTTTGACGGCATCATTTTCACGCGACAGCTCGCGGAGTCTAAGCGTGACCTGGCCTGCGCGCGTGTATTTTACTGCGTTCGATAGAAAATTATTGATGATCTGTCTAAAATGTACTTCGTCACCGTAAAGCATGGACGGGATATTGTTGTCAATGTCCATCACGAATTTGAGGCCTTTTTCCTCGGCGCGTGACAAGGTCATGTTATAACAATCGTTGAGTACGGAGAAAATCTCATATTTCACTGGGATCAGTTCCATTTTTCCAGATTCGATCTTAGAGATGTCAAGGATGTCGTTGACGATCGAAAGGAGCGTCTGACTGGCACTATTGATATTCATGGCACTGTGACGGACTTCTTCGAGATTGCCGTCACTGAGTTCATCGAGAAGGATGGAATTCATACCCATGATGCCGTTGATCGGTGTTCTTATCTCATGCGACATGTTGGCAAGAAATTGACTCTTTGCCTGACTTGCAACGGCGAATTTTTCCGCCAGTTCGATTTCCTCCGTAACGTCCGTAAAAACCATCAAAATGCAATAGGGTTCTCCGTAAGTATCCTTGACGGAATTCAGTTTAACGGAATAAGTTTTTTCGCCCTTCTTATCCCAAAGACGGGTGGAGTAGATGTCATTTGCACCCTTCTCAAACATGATGGCAATGTCCGCTTTCGAGATGTTAAACAGATCTTGGAGTTCCTGCTTCATCTCGCCGCCAAGACAATTCTTGGCATAGGTGTTCATGATGGCGACGCGGTGGTCCACGTCAAACACGATCACGCCTGCCTCAATAAAATCGAACAGTCTTTCCGTGATGTTCCCGACGCTTACGTCAAAGGAATTTAGGACGATAGAGCCGTACCACATAACGATCGTGCAGACTGCACCGCCGATGCCAGAGGTTGCGATGCCGGGCAGCCCAATCACGGGGAAAATGGAATCAGGGATCGTGAACAAAATAATGGAGAAATTCGCCACGATCAAGATCGAGAGAAACTTTCTGGAACGTTTCAGCCGCGTTTTTTTGAACCAGATAATGGCTAAAATAAACAGCTGCAAGAACATTAAAACCTCATATATGGTATGCATGGTACGATATGCAAGAAAGTTAGGATTTGCATACCATCTCGTGTAGCCTTCTTCACGGACGAAAACGTCGAGGTTTGTGTTCGAGTATAGGAACAAGGTAATTGCTGACACCACGCAGGTGGAAGTTCGGAGGATTGTCGCAGGAACCTTTGGGATTTCTGCCATCTCCGTTGTCAAAAACACTTCATTGATCATAAAGGCGTATATTGCGATCAGACCTGGTATTCTTAGGTATGGACAGAGTGACAGATTCGTAGTTACTCCGAGAACGGCATAACTGAGGCACCATATTGCAGAAAACACGCCGTAGAAAAGTATGTAGTATCGTATGTTGCCGGAAGTGGCTTTATTTCGCCAATAAAAACTGATGCCCATGATGGCGGCAATGGTTCCCATGATCAGAAGGGCACAGTTATTGATTATCCATATCATTGCATTGTTTCTCCATGTCAGATGTAAGCTGGCGCACGATTATTCTCCAGCCTTCGTTCGCATTCTTGCTATTATATAGTAATTGCGGGAAAATGACAATACTTGTTTCCATAGACTGCATTCCCTGCAGACCGTTGTAGAATACGATTTGTATAATTATCTCTTGACATTGACGCAGCGTCAACTGATATAATACAGCTAGAGGGTGATCAAATGGATGAAACGAAGCTGATGGACATATCTGAAATATGCGAGCAGTTTAGCATTTCTTCGCGGACATTACGGTTTTACGAGGAAGAGGGCATCATAGAAAGTACGAGGGTGGAAGGCTCTGCGCGCAGGAAGTATTCCCTTGAGCAAATTGCGAGAATAAGAGAAGTGTTAACACTTCGGGCCATTGGGATCTCGGTGAAGGAGATCAGGGAATATCTTCAGGGAAGCGCACCCCTAAGGGAGATTGTTCACTTAAGAAAGGCCGAGATTATAGCCTCGATTGAAAGTAAAACGCGGGAGATCGAACTGCTGAATCAGACTTTGATGGCTATGGATGACGGCGAGAATGTATTTGAAAAGGCTCCTAGGTTTGAAAAGGCTGCCGCTAATAAAGTCGCAGATAATTTGGTTGCCCAGCGGATGGAAATCGTTCGAAAGTGCGCGGAATGGATCATTCAAGACCATTTAGAAAAGCTTTACCCATATTTTAGCCAGCAGCTTTGTGATTACATGCCCGAATCTGCTTTCTGTGCCACATGGCGTGATTGCATCACAGGCGCTGGCAAGTTTCTAAGCCTCGGCGAGACATATCCTGACAATGAATCAGAGAATGTCATGCTTCAGAAATTTCATTTCGAGAAGGTGACCGTGCAGATGAAATTTGTGTTTCATAACTTGATCATCCATGGCTTGTGGACTAGCTTTGTGGAGTGAGGTGGTATCATGAAAAATCTATCGATCAAACAGCTGAAAATTGTTCGGAATCTGGTCTGCGTTGCAGGTATCGTGGGTGGTTTCATTTTATGGACTTTTTTGCCGGATACCTTTCGAAATACTAGCCTTTTTCACATTGGAAACGGCGAATATGGCTTTAAGGCGGGCGCGCTGATCCTTTTGCTGATCCAGTTTTTTGCATTCGTTCCGAATACGCAACAAGAAGAAATTCACACGGAGGATCC
>JAFPRF010000118.1 GCA_017400965.1 Lachnospiraceae bacterium | reverse complement strand
GGTATCTGCGGACGATCTTTTGCTATGCGGGGACGCTTTCGATGGAGAAGGAGTCGGAGCCGACGCTGTTGTCACTCCTGAAAGCCGGCGACGTCTTCCTCTATGGCGGAAGCCCCGGACATGTTGTTATGGTGGTGGACGAGTGCGTGAACGAGGACGGAAAGAAGGCTTTCCTCTTGGCGCAGGGGTACATGCCGGCGCAGGAATTCCATCTCCTAAAGAACGATCGTCATCCGGAGGATCCCTGGTACTATGAGGACGAGATCACCTTCCCGTTCCGTACGCCGGAATATACCTTTGACGAAGGATCTATGAGAAGCTTGAACTACTAAATAACATGGGGGATGCGCGAGTGCCGTGCATCCCCTTGATTTTTTAGTTGCTTTTTGCAACGGCGTGTGTGATTGTGGCAACGATGCCGAAGAGCACGCCGGCGATGGGCCAAACGATCCAGGTGTAGCCCCAGTCATTCGTAATAAAGCTCCAGCCGAGGAAGATTACGATCGCGAGGGACCAGTAGATGGAGCTGACTGCGGACATGACGGGCGATTTCTTTTTTTCGCTGATCGTATAGTCACCCTGCTGCAGGAGCTTGTCATAAGCATCGCCCATGCTGCCGGAGCGCACCAGGAGATTGACGCCGCCGCAGACGATGAGGAGCAGTAAAGCCACCATGCAAAGGATTACGTAATCAGGTGCGCCCAGGATGGATACGGTGATCAGCGGAACGCAGCTGAGGATGCAAAGGATCACGCCGATGGCGATCATGATGATGCGCGTCTGCTCAGAATCCTTTTTCTTTTCCTTTACCATGCCAGTTACACCGTACATTGTATCGATCGGGTTCTTTTCCAAGTATTCAAAGCGCTGCATTTTCGCGGCATCTACAATAAAGAAGAACACGGCAACTGCCACGAGAAGGAGCAGACCGATCATTCCAAGGCCAACGGCAGCAGCCGTAGGAAGCGTGATGCCTGGAATTAAGGAAACTGCGATCATGGAAAGCAGGAACGCGGGAGCAAAAATGCAAAGGCTCACGGCGTTAGCAGTTCTGGGAGCGATCTTCTCTGTCAGGTCTAAAAATTCATTTGCCTCCTCTAAGGAGACGCGAACCACGTTGGCCACGCCGGGGTCGGAAGAAGCACTTTCGGAAGAAACAACCGCTTCGGGTTCCTCGTCATCTTTTAAAAGATAGTCCGTAGTGACGCCGAAGAGCTCGGCCATCTTAATAATTTTTTGGATGTCGGGAATGGCCTGCGCGCCCTCCCATTTTGAGATCGACTGTCTGGAGACGGAGAGCTGTTCCGCTAATTCCTCTTGAGACCAACCATTCTTTTTTCTTTCATTGATAATTTTATCAGCTAAGATCATTTTTCAAATCCCCTTTCGTTTTTTGATGTCTCGCTTAAGCAAGTTCATCGTACCATGGCAGGGAGTTGCAGACCATAAATCCGGCTTTTCAGTTTGTCAACTGGCGGTTGCAATTCCGATAAAATAAGGGTTTTTTGGCCTTTTTCATGATTTTAGTATACAACAGCCTGAGAAAAATGAAAAGTGAAAAAAGTCATTGACGTTTTAAGTCTACATATGTAGAATGAAAGTAGTTCTACAAGTGTAGACTCTTATTTTTCATGTGAGGACATGGTCATGGCGGAGATAAAATTAAGTGAAAGTGAATATCGGTTGATGGACATTCTTTGGGAGAAGGAGCCAATCTCGGCGATGGAGCTCGCGGCAATCTGCCTCGAAAAATATGACTGGAAAAAGTCTACGGTCTATACCATGCTAAAGCGCATGGGGGACAAGGGACTTCTCCTGTTTGAGAATAAGATTGTGGAATCCTTGGTCGAAAAGGAGCAGGTAAATAAGTCGGAGGGGGACGCGCTGCTGCAAAAAGGCTACGGCGGATCCATCCCGGATTTCTTCGCTGCGTTCTTGCAAGACCGGAAACTGACCAAGGAAGAGGCACGGCGGATCCAGAAGATGATTGAGGAGGCGATGGAATGACACAGTTTTTTCAGAGTTTCTTTCGCATGGCTTTGGAAGCGAGCATTGTAGCGCTCGTGGTTTTCGCCGTGCGTCCGCTCCTAAAAAGGTATTCCAATCGAATAGCATGTCTTTTGTGGGTGGTCGTTATGTTCCGGCTCCTTTGTCCGTTTGCGATCGAGAGTCCCGCGCCGGCCTTTTGGGCAAAGTGGGAGCAGGAGAGCGAAAAGGCGTCCGATGACGAGACCTATGCGCTGAACGTGAATGTTCCAAAGCATGTGACGCCGATGGATTTTCTCGTGGAGGAGCAAACGCCCCTGACGCAGGAAAGCACTGAGGCCATTGAGACGGTCGAAGCCGCAACGGAATCGGCTGAGCCTACGCCTTTCGAGATTGCGGAAAGCTTGGTATTGGAAGAGGGTTTGCAGGAGAGTACCGAGGTCGCGCAAACACCATCGAAGAGTGAGATGAGTGCAAGCGGCGAGGTGATCGTCATCCAACCGCAGACGAATGATGAAGCGCAGGAAGACATGGTTCTTGAAGCGCGAGAGGAAGCGTCGGAGGCGGAGCCCGTGCAGCGTAAGGCAGCTCTTACAGACCGCATGGGCATGGCAGCAGTGAGTGTTGTAAGATCTGCGCGCGAATGGTTTTCCAGCGTACAGGGAAAGAGCCTTACAAACATATGTGGCGTGCTTTGGCTCTTTGGAGCCTTTGCGTTCCTATTGCTCGGCCTGCGCAAATACCTAACAATCCAGGGGAAGCTGCGCGAAGCGATTCCCTATAAAACATGGCAAAAGTATCCCGTGAAGATTAGCGATGCGTCGGGCGTTCCCATGTCCTTTGGCGTGCTAAAGCCTGGAATTTACGTGCCTGCATCGTTTCAAAACGGTGAGAATTCCATAGCGGAGGGGCAGCAGGACCTGATCCTTTGGCATGAAGCAACGCACCTAAAGCGCCTCGATCCGCTTTGGAAGCTAGTGGCATTTCTTGCACTCGCGGTGCACTGGTGGAACCCGCTCATTTGGCTTTGCATCCGATGCATGAATCAGGATATTGAGATGGCCTGTGATGAGCGCGTTTTGGCGCAGGTGGGGCAGAATAAGAAACAGGAGTATGCCAATGCGCTCCTTCACTTCGCAGCGGATCACAGCGGTCTGTCCCTGGCAGCAGCCTTTGGTGAGAGCCATGCAGAGTGCAGGATTAGGAATGCGCTAAAGTATCGTAAAGCGCCTAAATGGCTGTCTGCACTGTTGGTAATCTTTGTACTTCTTCTTGGCGGATGCCTTGCTACGAAGCCTGTGACATCGCAGGAAACCACCGAAAACACCGAAGAGACCCAGACGGAGACGACGGAAGACGGGTATTTGATCTATGATTCTCAGGAGGGACTTGTCACTGATCAAATCCGTCGCATGACGGAAAAGCTGGCCAATGAGGCAAAGATCAAAGAAGCGAAGGAGCTTACCTGCGTCACCTATGGACTTCGCGGCGTTCCATATAAGGAAGAACCCAAGGAAGGCGAGCACTATACTTTTGAAATCTTTTTCTCTGCGTTTTCCAGAGGCGAGATCACCTATTATTATGAGAGCTTCGATTATTATGAAAAAGCGCAGGACAATGCGGAAAACCGTAAAGTCTATGTCGGCAACGCACAATACGAAGAAATCCATGAGATTGACAGCCTGGCGACGGCAAAGATGGCCCAATATCCCTTCGGTATCCTTTGGATCGAGGATCCGGAAGCAAAGGGCGTTCCGACCTTTGACGGATGGAATACCAACAGCGGAATAAAACAGATTGCAAGCATCTGGGAAGAAACGGCGCCGGAAAAAGTGGACTGCTTAAAGGATCCCGTTCGGGCGACGAAGGTTTTGATGAATCTGGGCGATGGCGAGGGCGAATACCTACAAACTACTTTTGAGAGCGGTTTCGTGAAATATACGCTGAAAAATGGCGAGGAGCTCCATTATATCGTCTATGACGAAAATGGATACTGGAGACCATATACGCTGATAGAGTACCAAGTGGAAAGACATAAGGAGTGGTACCCTGACCTCGTTGAGAGCGATATCGGTCGCTATGACGCGACGCTCCAAATGACGGAATATTTTCAGTCGGTAAATGCTTCTGAGCTGCGCGGCGTGACAAAGTGGCGTGAACAGAGCGAGCATTCTTGGGATCCGGAAGACGGTAAGTTTAAGATCCTCTGCGAGATTCCTGAAAAGGATGCGACGCTTTACGGCTACTATGACGGGAACGGCATGATCCTGCGCGTGGGCGATACGGCTTACCCTCTGATCAGTACCTGGGACAGCATGGGCGGCCTTGTGGAGCTGGCCTGCGGAGATTATGACAAAGACGACGAGGATGAGTATGCCCTGACTTTGGAAGGAAAGCGGGGCACGGGCACGTATGGTACGGAGCTTTACGTGATCGAGCTTAGGCCAAATGGCGCTGTCGCAAATCAGTTTACGATGGAGGATCGGTTTGGCTATCTGGCGGATACGATTACGTATGATTTTGCGGAGAAGGATAAAACGCTGACCATTCGCATCAAGGATGGACAGGTCACCCGAAGAGAACT
>JAFPRF010000117.1 GCA_017400965.1 Lachnospiraceae bacterium | reverse complement strand
CCTGCACGGCGCCGCGGACCTTTTCTTTTGTCTTACCCCACTCCTTGCCGCCGAGCTTATTGAGCTTGGGCACCTTCGCGCCCTCGGCGGAGGCATATTTTTGAATGACGTGCAAACCCGTCGCGGGGATGTAGAGATGTCCGCCGTCAGCATATTCGATCTTGACGTAATCCTTCGAAATGCCGTCGGAGGAGATCTTTTCAATGCCTTGGTAAATGCCAAGGCCATAGCTTTCATGTACGACGTAATCACCGACCTTAAGGTCGTCAAAGCCGCCGATCTTCTGGCCCTGGTATAATTTCTTGCGCCTTTTCTTTTTCTTCTCCGCGCCGAAGATGTCTGTCTCCGCGAGAACGACAAACTTTAGGAGAGGATATTCAAAGCCATGCTCCACGTGGCCATAGGCGGTGAGGACTTCGCCGGGCTGCACTTCCCTTTCGGGATTTTCGCTGTAGACGGCGGTGAGTTCCTGGTCCCAAAGGTCCTGCGCCAGACGCTGGGCACGGGTTCTCGAACCGGAAAGGAGAAGGACGCGGTAGCCCTTTTTCTTATAGGTTTGCAGGTCCTTCACAAGGGTCTCAAAGCTGCCGTTGTAGGGTGCGGTGCTGCGCGCGTTCACGTCGCTTCGAAGCTTGGGAGCAAAGTAGGCACCGTGGTTATCCATGGCGGACAAGGTCACGATGCGGCCCATGGGCAGGCGCGCTGCCACTTCTTCGCCGGAGTACAGGAGCTTTAACTGGCTGGGCAGCACGTAGCCCTTTTCGAGTCGCTGGCTCATGCTCTCGCGAAATTCGAGGGAGATGGCGTCTGCCTGTTCCTTGATGCGCATGGGCTCCTCGAGGAAGTAAACGGCCTGGTCCTTCGCGTAGCGCTCGATCATTTCAGGCAGGGTCACGGTGTCCTCGTAGAAGTAGTTTAGGTAGCTCTCAAGGTTTACGGCGCCGCGCAGCTCTAGCTTATCGGTGAACTCCTTGGCGAGGGTTTTGACTCTGTGGGCTTCCTCGGTCTGGAAGGCGTCGCGGAGTTTCTTCTCCTGCGCGGCGGCTTCTTTTTCGAGCTTAGCAAGGCCCTTCTGGATGCGTTCCTCCGAGAGAACGAATTCAGTCGCAGGGAAGATGGTAACGCCGCCCAGCATCTCCACGGAGCGCTGGCTTAGGACGTCAAAGCTTCGGATGGAGTCGACTTCGTCGCCCCAGAGCTCGATGCGGTAGGGGTTTTCTTCGGTGAGGTCGAAGATGTCGATGATGCCGCCGCGAACGGAGAACTGGCCGGGGGTCTCGACCTGGTAGGCTCTCTCGTAGCCCATGTCGACGAGGCGTCTGGTCAGGGCCTTTTCTTCGAGAATGCTGCCCTGGCCAATGGCGATGGCATCGCGCTCTAAATCGAGCATGGCCTGAGGGGCCATGAGGGCCGCGTAGGTGGTGACGATGGTGAGGGCATCGCCCTGCATGAGGCGACGTAGGGTCCGAAGGCGCTCTCTGACGAGCTGGTTGCCGTGGATGTCGGCCTGGAAGAAGATGAGGTCTTTGGCAGGGAAGACGGTCACGGCCTTATCGTAGAATTTGTATTCTTCATAGATTTCCTTGGCTTTTAGGTCACTATAAGTAACGATGACTTTCACGTGGTAGCCATCGCTGAGTCCGTAGATCATGTGCAGTTTTTGGGATTGGACGCATCCGGTGAGCGCGACGGGGCCTTTGGCCTTGCGCA
Source organism: Lachnospiraceae bacterium (assembly GCA_017400965.1). Taxonomy (GTDB): domain Bacteria; phylum Bacillota; class Clostridia; order Lachnospirales; family Lachnospiraceae; genus Acetatifactor. The sequence goes on along the minus strand of JAFPRF010000117.1, from coordinate 367 downwards.
ACCTCTCCCTGATGGCATCATAGTCGGCCAGCTCTCGCACTGGCGTAAGCAAAGCCTGCATAAAGCTTCCTCTTTCTGCAAGACTCGGGGATTTGCGGGAAGGTTTCTGTAGGACTCGGGGCTGAGGCCTGCAAGTCCTTCTCAGGCACGTTCGCACTCCGTAGTCAGCGTAGCGGATACTAAGTTCGCTCACGCACAGTACGCAAGGGAGCGTCCTGCACGTGATACGCGAACTAAGTACCGACGCTTGGACAACGGGCCTGAGAAGGGCATTGCAGGCCATCCCCTCGGGATACGGAATACGGAAGTTGTTCGTGCAAATCCCCTCGAGGTAGTGGTAGTTCAGGGTTACTCAGATTTTTTTAGT
>JAFPRF010000116.1 GCA_017400965.1 Lachnospiraceae bacterium | reverse complement strand
TACTCTACGTGATGTTCGTCAGCGATCTTCTTCGCTTCCTCATCGGTCTTCACGGCGTCGAAATCAACGCCTGCGTACTTCTTGATGCAATCGATCATGGTGATACGCTCGAAGGGCTTGCCAAAGTCGATCTGGATGCCGTTGTAGGTGATGACGGAGGTTCCGCAGACCTTCTCGGCAAGGTACTTGAACATGCTCTCGGTGAGTTCCATCATGCCCTCGTAGTCGGTATATGCCTGGTAGAGCTCCATCAGGGTGAACTCAGGGTTATGTCTGGTGTCAACGCCCTCGTTTCGGAATACGCGGCCGATTTCGTAAACTCTCTCGAGTCCGCCGACGATGAGGCGCTTTAGGTAGAGCTCCAGGGAAATACGGAGCTTTACGTCCTCGTCGAGTGCGTTGTAATGGGTTTCGAAGGGTCTTGCCGCGGCGCCGCCTGCGTTGGGAACGAGCATGGGGGTTTCTACCTCCATGAAGTCGCGCGCGTCAAGGAAGTTACGGATCTCCTTGATGATCCTGGAGCGCTTGATGAAGGTCTCCTTGGAATCCTGGTTCATGATGAGGTCCACGTATCTCTGACGATACTGCATGTCAGTGTCGGTCAGGCCATGGAACTTCTCGGGCAGAATCTGCAGGCTCTTGGAAAGGAGCGTAACGCTGGATGCATGTACGGAGATTTCTCCGGTCTTCGTGGTGAAAACTTCGCCGGTGATGCCCAGAATGTCGCCAATGTCATATTTCTTGAAATCCGCGTAAGGCTCTTCGCCGATGCTGTCTCTGGCGACGTAGCACTGGATGCTGCCCTTAAGATCCTGCAGATTACAGAAGGATGCCTTACCCATCACGCGCTTGAACATCATTCTGCCGGCGATGGTAACGGTCTTCCCCTCGAGCTCAGCGTAGTTGTCCTTAATGTCGGTGCTGTGATTCGTCACGTCAAATTTCGTGATCTGGAAGGGATCCTTTCCAGCCTCCTGCAATGCGGCGAGCTTCTCGCGGCGCACCTTTAAGAGCTGGTTTAAGTCCTGTACGGGTGCGTTTTGTTGGTTCTGATTCTGGTTGTTTTCTGCCACTTTGTTGTCCTCCTAAATATTCTCTTAGAAACCGAAAGCGGCAAATCATGCTTTGCCGCTCGGATGATGGTCTAAATTCTTTTGGTAAGCTTAGTTGCTTCTGGTAATGCCAAGCACCTTATAGGTGAATACGCCGGCCTGGGTCTCTACCTCAACGGTATCGCCAACCTTATGACCGATCAGGGCCTTACCTACGGGGCTCTCATTGGAGATCTTACCCTTTAAGCTGTTTGCTTCGGTGGAACCTACGATCTTGTACTCCAGCTCCTCGCTGAACTCAAGGTCGAGAATGTTCACACAGCATCCGATATTGATCTTTCCAAGGTCCACTTCATCCTCAACAACGACTTCTGCGTTTTTCAGGATCTTCTCGAGCTCTTCGATACGAGCCTCGATGTCGCGCTGCTCGTCCTTCGCTGCGTCATACTCAGCGTTCTCGGACAAATCGCCCTGCTCTCTTGCCTCTTTGATCTTCTGGGCAACTTCCTGACGCTTGACTACCTTCAGCTCATGAAGCTCGTCCTCGTATTTTCGAAGTCCTTCGTATGTAAGAATGTTCTTTTTTTCCTGCATTTTCTTCATGCCTCCCAATTTGTCGTATCTATGTTACCGTCTCGTTTTTGCTCTATAATATACGCCTTATGCGTCAGTATTATATCACTTTTTTAGGGCATGTCAAGGAGTTTCCGCAAAAGTTCGGGCAAAGCGGTTAAGCAAAGGCCACGTCGATCATGCGAAGGAGGTCCTCCATGGTCTCCATTTGGTTAATGGTACCGCGAAGGCGCGCGGCGCCGGGCATGCCAAAGGTATACCAGGAAAGGTGTCGACGCATCTCGCGGACGGCGGTGTACTCGCCCTTGAATTCCTGCTCCATCTGCGCATGACGACGGACAAGTTCGCGCTTTTCCGCATTGGTGGGCTTAGGGATCTTCTCACCAGTGGTGAGGTAAGCAGCGGTCTCGCGGAAGATCCAGGGATTTCCCTGCGCGCCGCGCCCGATCATGACGCCGTCGCACCCGGTTTCCTCCATAAGCTGCTTTGCCTTTTCGGGGCTGTCCACGTCGCCGTTGCCAATGACGGGGATGCGCACGGCTTCTTTTACCTTTCGGATGATGTCCCAATCGGCCTGTCCGCTGTAGTATTGCTCTCTCGTTCTGCCATGCACGGCGACTGCTGCCACGCCGCAGCTTTCGGCGATCTTTGCGATCTCGACGGCGTTTACGTGTGCGTCGTCAAAGCCCTTGCGGATCTTGACGGTGACGGGCTTATGAACGGCCTTGACCATGGCGGTGAGGATCTGTTCCACGAGCTTTGGATTTTTCATGAGTGCGCTCCCTTCACCGTTGTTCACGACCTTCGGCACGGGGCAGCCCATGTTAAGGTCAATGAAGGCGTAGGGGCGGTCTTCAATGCGCGCGGCCATGGCGGCAAGGATCTCAGGGTCGGAGCCAAAGAGCTGGATCGACGCCGGAAGTTCGCCCGGATGAACGGTAAGGAGTTCCTCGGTATTTTTATTGTTGTAGTAGATGGCCTTTGCGCTGACCATCTCCATGCAGACGAGCGCGGCCCCCAGCTCGCGGCACAGCAAACGAAATGGCAGGTCTGTGACACCTGCCATGGGCGCTAAGATCACCGGATTGTCGAGGGTTACGTTTCCGATCGTGAGTGTTTTCATGTTACCTCTTGTTCTTTTCGTAAAGGATGAGAAGGCCGTAGAGCGTCAGGTACGGATCGTATTCGTCGATGGCATCCGTCTCTTCAGAGATCAGGCGTCCCATGCCTCCGGTCGCAACGACCTTCAGGTTCTGGATGCCGCTCTCTTCCTTGATCTTTTTGATGATGTACTCGGTCTGGCCGATCTGACCGTAGAACAGGCCCGCCTGCATGCTGGTGACGGTGTCCTGCGCCAGGATCGTGCGCGGCTTTTTGATCTCCACGTTGGGAAGCTTTGCGGTCTCTTTCGTCAGGGCCTCGGAGCAGATCTTGATGCCGGGCGCGGTCACGCCGGTAGAGAAATGGCCGCCTGCGGTCACGAGGTCGTAGGTGGTCGCCGTGCTAAAGTCGAGCACGAGCACGGGCGCGCCGTATTTGTCATAGGCTGCAACCACGTCGACGATGCGGTCGGCGCCGATGCCCTTCGGGTCCTCGCCGGAGAGCTTGATGCCGGTCTTGATGCCGGGACCCACGTTCAGGGGCTTGGTATTGGTGTAGCGGGAAATGGCGCCGAGGAGCGCGTGCATAATGTCGGGCACGACGCTGGCGACAATGGAGCCCTCAAGGTGCATGGGGTCAATGCCGCGGTTGCGGAGCATTTCCGTCAGGAGCACGCCGTACTCGTCGGACGTGCGCGGGGTTTTCGTGGTCATGCGGAAGGTCGCTTTCAACTCTTTTTTGTCGTAAACGCCCCAGGTCAGGTTGGTATTGCCAACATCAACTACTAAGATCATGTCAGTCACCTCTCCTTTTCGTAGTAGATGCTTAACTATTCAGAGCCGTGCGTAAAAACGATGCGCATGCTTGCATAAGTGCAATCGTTTTTACATACGGCGAGATACATGCATGAGCAAAAACCGCAGGTTTTGCGAATGCGTGTCTGAATAGTTACATGGTTTTTATTTTTTGAAGCTAAATTCGGTAATGTTGTAGTTTTCGCGCTTTGTGACCTCTTTTTCGATGAGCTCATCAAGGTCGAGGTAGCCGAAAATTTTATCGCCGGCGAAGTCGGTCTTATGCAGGGTAAACTGATCGGCGTAGGTCCCGAGGAGGCGTTCGTTGTTCCAGACAAGGACGTTGTTGATGTAGGCCGCGTCATAGGCATTGAACTTTTCGGTGGTGCCATCGTCCTTCTTCCAAACATAGGGAACTTTATAAATGCCGACGATCATGTTCTGCGTACGGCGAGAGCTGTCCTTCGCAACGAGCAGGTAGCTTGTTACGTAGACCGGCTCACCAGCAGTAAGGCTTTCGTTTAAATAATAATCGGTGTTGTACTTAATGACCCGAAGAAGGTTTTCCTGTGCCTCCTCGCAGTATTCCTCCTGCTCAAGCAGGAAATCCACGTCATCGAGGTAATCGTTCCGGGATTCCTGCGCGACGTATTTGTCCCATTCGCTGGTGCTTTGCGCATCGTAATTCCAGGTCAGGTCAGAGCTGTGAACGCTCTGCTCGATGGATTCGCGCGCTTCCGAGATTTTCTCGGCTGCCTCCTGCTGTCTCTCCTTGATGGCCGCAATGTCCTCCTCTAGCTCTTTGGCGCGGGACTGCTGCTCTGCGCGGGCCTTTTCATACTCCTGCTGACGTTGGGTTCTGCGGCTTACGCTGCTGCCGAAACCAGCGAAAACGATGGAGAACGTGATCGCGATGATGGCGATGGCCATGACGATCACAAGGGCCATGACCTTTGCACTGGCCGTGGAGATTTTTCTCTGGCTGGTCGTAACATAGTTGAACTCCTTTTGGAAGTCCTTGGTGAATTCCGCGCGGGCGCGCATCATGTCAGCGCGTGCCTTCTCGCGCTCCGCCTCGGCCTTGGCCTTCTGATAGGCCACGTCATCCTTGTCGTAGTCCATCATGAACGAGGTGCCGCAGCTCTCGCACACGTATCTGTTTCCGTTTGCCTGACGCACGTTGCCGTTGCAGTTCGGGCAGCGAAGACTTCTGAGTTTCATGTCATTTATCCTTTCTTGCCGCGCGCCGAGCTATTTGTCGTCAGCGGACAGCAGGTCCGATACGTCCTCCTTCTTCACGAAGACGCGATAATACAGTTGCAGGGACTCGAAGAGCTCCTGACGCTTTCGGCGGATCTCGTTAATGAGAAGGCCGCTCGAGATCTCGTCATAGGTAATGTCGTCCTCCTCCGCATTGGTCTCCAGCGAGATGGAACCATCCTCCTCGAACACGATCGTAAAAATGCCGCCCACCTCCTGCGTAAAGAGCACGCTGATAATGTGCAGTTCATCCTTGATCGACTGCGGGATCTTATCGAAATCCTTGTTAAAATAATATTTCTGCTCGTAGGCGTTTGCGCCGCAGAGCACGATTCTCTCTGTTGCCAAGGTAAATACCTCCAATTAGTAGCTTAGCAGGTTATTGTCGTCCTCGATCCATTGCACTTCATCTTTTGCGAGTTTTAGCTGCTTACAAAGTTTTTTGATCAAATTTCGTTTCGCCATGTTGCTGGTATGAATGCCAAGGATAATAGGCTGGTCGCCATACTTGACCTCAAGATCCAAAGTACGCTTGAAATATCCCTCTCCCTTTAGTTCAGGATTGACGGTAAGCCACTTCTTTTGGCCCTCAAGGATCTCACCCAATCTATCCTGATACTTCGCCAAAATGTTTTGCACAATAAAGCGGAATATGTTGGTCGCGTTCTTGTCACTATAGGGCTCGTCGCCAACCACGGCGATGATTTCGCCCGAGGCGCTTCTGTGTCTCTCGGCGCTGGCAACGTTCGTGATGGAAGAAAGGTGAATCTCCGCGATCCAATGTGCCGCGAGGTCACGATCCTCCTTATTGCTTTCTTCAAGGATTTCATTGATCTGCTCGTAGGCTTCGCTGAGGCAGTTCAAAGCATTGTCTGCCTTTCTGCGCTCTGGACTAACCTCTCCTGCATCACTGATCTGCTCTTCTTCCTGTACTTCTTCATCGAGCTGTCCCAGTTTGATCTTGAGTGCTTTTGCATTTCTGCATCTGGCGATCTCATCATATGCCAGATCACTGTACATCTGCGTGGTCAACGTCAGCAGTAGCAAAGCATGCTGTAATTCGGATCTCTTTTTGCTTGCCTTGCCATTTGATACTTTTTCCACGGCCTCCAACAAACGATAGGAATTGGACAGGCGCTTAATGGTTCTGGGATTCATGCCAAGGGTCTGGCCAATGTAAGTCTCGACAACCTTCTGATAGCTTTTTAATTCATCCGGGAACAGCGCTGAAAGCATCTTTTCAATGCGATAAGCGTTTACGGGCATGCTAAACGGCAACTGGATGATCTTATCGAAAAACGAACGACACTTGTCCTCCGTCATGTTGCTGCCGTATTTTTGACGTACGCCACTTACGACCACGTCATAGTCGATGGCAAGAACATACACGCAGTTTTCAACGTCCATAAAGAGCTTTAAGACTTCCAGCATTTCCACGGCACGCGCGGGATTCAGGCGATCTAGGTCATCCACGAAAATGACGATGCGCGGATTCTCGTCTTCGCTCTTGGAACGCTTTGCCAAGGTAGCGACGTAACTTCCGATCAACTTCGTAAATTCATCTTTCAGGGAGCTGATAAATTCAATGCGATCCTTCTGCATTTGAATTCCTTGGTTGACCAGTTCCTCCGTAAGGGAAAGCCCGGTTACGTTTTTCACTTTGTCCTCAGCATAGTTCATGGCCACGTCTTTAATGATGCCGGTGGTCAACTTCCAGAGCTGCTTCAGGACATTCTGTGCCTGATTTACGATCTCTCCTCCGTCACTCTCCAGTTGTGAAACAATGTTGCTGAGGAATGACTCGTAAAGCTTATCTGCCTGGTTAAACTGGGAGTACTGCCAAGTATTAAAGTATATGGTCTTAACACAGCCATTCTCTTCGTTAAAGTCACTTTCCATCGTCTTAAGGAACGTGGTTTTACCGGTACCCCAGTCTCCCTGCAAGGCAATGGACATGGGCGTAGGGCAATATTTTATAAAATCTTCCAGACCAGATACGTATTTCTTAACTTCAAGAATGTCATCTTCCGCAATCGGCTGTGGCACGTCAGTAATTCCGTACTTGAAAACCTTTTTTGCTTCCTTGTCACCTTTTGCCATGATAGTTCCCCCTCAATCATTAAATTCGGCCTCTGGTCAAGGCCGTTGCAATTTGGCTACACATATCCATAAATGCCGCGAACGGAGACTTCGCCGGCATAAACATAGCGGAGTTCGCCAGTAGGAAGCTCTGTGATGAGTTCACCGGTATCGAGGATGCCCTGGGCGACGGCTTCATATTCGCCCTTGGGGTCTAAAACGCGCACAGGGCGGCCCTGATTCACGAGAAGGGCGTTGTAAGCCTCTTTTAACGGTGCCAGGCTTTGTGCATCCATAAATGCATGATAAGCGCTCTCAAAGGCCTCCAGGACATTTGAGAGGAGCCCTGCACGGTCGATGGAGCTTTGATAAACGTTCTCGAGAGAAGTTGCGGTTGCCTTGATCTCCTCGGGAAAGGTTTGTCTTCGCACGTTAATGCCTACACCGATTGCCAAATGGTCTATGGCTTGATCCTCTTTTAGGCTAAGCTCCGTCAAGATCCCGCAAACCTTTC
>JAFPRF010000115.1 GCA_017400965.1 Lachnospiraceae bacterium | reverse complement strand
TTGCTGATTACGGCGTCACCGCCCTTGTCTGCCACCTGAAGGGCGGCCAGGACGGCGTTACGGTTTGGCCCCTCTCCTCTTATAGCGAAGAACTTGCCTTGGAAAATGAGATCCGAAAGCAGGACGCCGCCTTCTCTTATCAGTACTGCACGGACCTTTGCGATGAGGTCTGGGGAACGCTCTGGAAGTAGACAAATCATCTGCTTCCATGCTACAATGTTTTGGATGTCATATGTTCTTACGAAAGGATGCCTCACCATGAAAAAAGCATGGAAAGCCCTGCTGGATTACTTTAAGAATAATGCAAAGGAACCTTCGACGGATAAGTACGTGGAGGGCGGCACCGCGCAGCCTGTGGATGCCTTAACCTGCGGCATTTTAGGCGCCCTTCTTTTCATCATTTACTATAAAATTGCCTATGGTTTTTGCATCTCTGACAGCCTCCAGGACATGAAGGCACATGCGATCTTCGCACAGAACTTCTACCTAAAGCCCCAGAACTTCTGGGAGGCCTGGCTTAAAGTTCCGCACATGCTCTGGCATCTCGTGGTAAAGACCTTGGAATCCCGTCTGCACTTTCCTTTGTGGAACGCGGCCTCCTTTACCTTTGCCCTCTTTGGGCTTTTTGCTTTCTTTGTCATGACTTGGTTCCTCTACGGCCTCTTAAAGGGCCACACCGGTCAAAAGAGGCTGGCCTACGCGTCCCTGGGCGCCGCTGCCCTCTCCTTCGTTGGTCCCTACGTTTGTGAGTGGCTGACCTTTGACGCGTACCTTGGCGCTTTCTCGCCCAATCCCCTGCACAATCCGACGCACATCGCCTCCAAGGGCTTTGGCATGCTCGCCATGATGGCAGGCATCGACGTGATCCGTAAATATAAAAGGCTTTCACCCCTCTATTTCAAGAAAGGCGTTTACGTTTGGTTTGCCATTAGCGCACTTCTTTCCGTGATCGCAAAACCCACCTTTATGTACATGCTCCTGCCCGCCGGCGTGGTCATCCTCCTGATCGACCTCGTCAGTGCCATCAATGCATGCCTAGTTGAAGGTTCCAAGGAAGAAGGGCAAAACGGCAAGGAGAAAAAGCAGCTGGCAAAGCGACAGGTGGAAGCCCGCTCGCGTCTTGGCGCCGTTTGGAGTGGTGCCTGGAAGCTTGCGCTTGCAACCCTCCCTGCCTGCGCCTACGTTCTCACCGAGTACGTGGCACTCTTCTACTATGGCACGGAAAAGGGCAGCGGCGTTGTCCTTACCAAGCCCCTCGAGGTTTGGCATTTCTATATCGCCGACGTTAAAGTGGCGATCCTTCTTGGCATGTGCTTCCCCCTGTGGATGCTCCTGACCAACCTAGGCTACTTTACGAAATCCGCGGAAGGCAAGCTCTCTCTCATGGGCTATGCTTTTGGCGTTTTGGAATTTTCCATTCTTGCAGAGTCTGGAAGCCGTAAGGATGCGGGCAACTTTGCATGGTGTATGATGGCCGGCATGACGGTATTTTTCGCCGTCGCCGTCTATCGTCTCATGCTTGTTAGCCTGCAGCAAAGAACCGGCAAAGCCAAAACTGCATATCTCATCTTTAGCTGGTTCCTTTTGGCATTGCACGTCTATTCGTGCCTGAGCTATTTCGAGGTCTTCTCCACAATTCTTTAAAATCCCCTATTGACAAATGCATAGGTTCAGATTATGATGAGTGTACTAGGCAACTTAATACACCCATTTCTCTTGATATGCAAAAGAGGAGAAAGAGAGCAATTATGATTGTGATCGATTATCGTGATAAACGCCCGCTGTATGAGCAGGTGGCCGAAAAGCTGGCCCAGCTGATCATCTGCGGCGCGCTGGAATCTAATGCAAAGCTTCCGTCGGTGCGAACGCTGGCGATGGAGCTTTCCATCAACCCTAACACCATTCAAAGGGCGTACATGCAGCTCGAGCAGGACGGTTACATCTACACCGTCGTCGGTCGCGGCAATTACGTGACGGACCAGCATGAATGGCAAAAGGGTTACCAAAGTGCGGCCAAAAAGGAACTGCGGGAAGCGTTGCAGAAGGCGAAGTCCTCGGGACTGACCTTGGAGGACGCACTGTCGATGGCGAAGGAATGCTTTGAAAGCGCCGAGGATGAGACAAACAGGGAGGGACAAAACAGTGATTGAGATAAACGGCGTTACCAAAAAATTTGACGAACTGACGGCCCTACGCGAGGTGTCCGCGAAGATCGAGGAGGGACAGGTCTTCGGCCTGATCGGAACCAACGGCTCCGGTAAAAGTACCCTGCTCCGTACCATCTGCGGCGTGTACCGCCCCGAGGAAGGTGAGGTAAAGATCGACGGCGAGAACGTTTTTGAAAACCCTGCAGCAAAATCCAAGGTGTTTTACATCTCCGACGATCAATTCTTCTTTGCAGGCGGCACCCCCATGGACATGCTCCGCTATTACCAAACGGTCTATCCTGCCTTTGACAAGGAGCGGTTCTTAAAGCTCATGGAGATCATGAAGCTCAATCCCAAGCGTAAGATCAACACCTTCTCCAAGGGCATGAAAAAACAGCTCTCCGTCATGCTGGGCGTCAGCGCCGGGACGAAGTACCTGCTTTGTGACGAGACCTTCGACGGCCTCGATCCCGTGATCCGCCAGACGGTAAAGAGTCTCTTCATCAAGGAGATGGCTGACCGCGGATTAACGCCCATCATCGCCTCCCATAACCTCCGCGAGCTGGAAGACGTGTGCGATCACGTGGGGCTCTTGCACCAGGGCGGCATCCTTTTCTCGCAGGATCTCGATTCCATGAAGCTTGGCATCTTTAAGCTGCAATGCGTATTGCGCTCACCTGACGACATTGCAAAGATAGGCGAGCACTTCCCGATCCTCAAGCAGGAGCACACGGGTACGCTAACGACCTTAACGCTGCGCGGTGAAAGCAGCGCGATCTCCCATTTGGAAATGGAGCTTACGCCAATCTTCTGGGAGCTTCTGCCCCTCACCCTTGAGGAGATCTTCATCAGTGAAATGGAGGTAAAAGGATATGACTTCTCAAAAATCTACGAATAAAGAAAATCCAATCTGCCTGCTGGCCCTGATGCGTGAAGATCTGCGCCACAAGCATTGGCTTCTTGCCCTTTCGATCCTTGGCAGCTTTTTCGCCGGACCGGTGGCGATTCTCTTCTACTTCACCGCCATCGTCGGCTCGCACTTTAAGTACTACGTCGTGACCGACAATGGCGTATTCAATCAGTATCATGATTTTATCATGACCGTAGCTGAGTACAACCGCGCCAGACTCGACAGCTGCATCGCTTACTTTAATACCGTTCACTTGGTCACCATGGTGATCATCGCCTTTTTCGGTGCGCTCATCGTTGCCTTTACCGCCTTCCGCTTTTTGTATCATAAGCAGATGGTGGACCTCTACCACAGCGCCCCCGTCTCGAGAAGAAGACTCTTTACGGCCATCTGGCTCAATGGTTTTCTGATCTGGCTGGCACCCGCCCTTGTAAGCAGCTTCATCGTCTTTTTGATCGCTGTCATCTACATGAAGGGCATGTTCTTCGGAACGCTCCTTGCTTACACGCTGCTGGTTCTGCTTCGCCTGAGCCTTGTGTACCTGATCGTCTATCACGTATGCCTCGTTGGCGTCATGCTCAGCGGCAACGTGATCAATGCGATCATCTGCGCAGGCACCATCGGCTGCGGCGCGTTTGCAATCGTTGCCGGCATCCTTGTCATGCTGAACACCTTTAACGAGTGCTTCTACTTACCTGATAAATATCTGTTCACGAATCCGCTGTATGCCTTTTCCCCCCTGGTAACGCCCGTACTCCTCGTTTTGGGGTGGCTCCGTGCATACAGTGTATCCGCCTTCGCCCTCTGGCATCTTCTCGCGGGAGCGGTGATCATGGTATGCAACCTTCTTCTCGCCTTTTACCTGTATGCGAAGCGCCCCAGCGAGCTTTCCGAGCGCGGTCTTGACTCAAAGCCCGTGCGCATCGGCCTGCGCGCCGTTCTCTCCGCCCTCGGCGGCGTGGCGTTCTGCATGCTGTTTTACGCCGTGGCAGACGGCCAGCTCGGCTGGATGCTCTTTGGCGTCCTCCTTGGCAGTGCTCTCGTCTTTTGCTTCCTGAACGTCATCTGTCACGGGAGCTTTAAGGAGGTCGTATCGCACAAGCTCCAGTACGTGATCGTACTCTTTGTCAGCGCAGCCGTTGTCTTTGGCATCAAATTTGACGTGCTAGGCTATGCGAAACGCCTTCCAAGCGTTGATCAGATCACGGGACTTTCCCTTTATTCAGCTGCCTTCTCCGAGTCAGACAGCAACTGCGTGGCGATCAACGGCATCATTATGCGCGATCTGGGCTCTAACTATCCCAAGGACGTCATCGTTAGCACTGACGCCGAGAAGATCCATGCCCTGCTGGCGGCCTGCGTCGAAGAGCCCAAGGAGTATTGGTACTATGGCTACAGCATTGTCGTAAAGGTGCACACAAAGCTAGGTTCCTATTATCGCAGATACTACGTATACCAGGAAGACGTCGCGCTCCTCGCACCCTTTGTCGAGTCCGAGGAATATGCCAAGGCTTACTATCCCGTCCTCAGCCTTGAGTTTGGCGCACCGAAGCGGGCGCTCCTCAGCGGCTCCTTTACCTACAGCGAGGACATCGTGGATGAGGGGCAGCTTGCGGAGCTGACGGAGGCGCTCCATGCGGACTTTATGGAGCATAGGAACGTGACGGACCTGCAGCGTGACAGCCGGAAGTTTAGCCTGAATCTGTACTACGCAGCAAAAGACGGAAGCACGCATTCCTTCACTTACAACATCCCTTACTGGTACGAGCACACCACCTCGCTGATCGACAAGTGGTATCCCGACAAGGTTTGGGATCCTACGCTGGAAGACCTGCAGTACTTTACCGTCAGCTACAATCTCTCGATCCATGACGTCAATCAGGTGCATGATACCATCTATGCTTACTTTGGTTATGA
>JAFPRF010000114.1 GCA_017400965.1 Lachnospiraceae bacterium | reverse complement strand
CTCGCCTCCTGTACGCTCCTCTCCGAGCGCACCGGAAAGATCCTAAAGCACTCTGCATTTGCGCTCGACGGTTGCTGCCCGAGGTTCCTGTTCCTGCGCTTCCAGCCCAAGCTCATCCTGCAGCTGACCTACACGGGCGAAGACTTTTATTACAGCTTTGCAAATCCCCTGCGTTCCGCCCGTCTCAAATGGGGCACCAAGGAGCGCAAGGATTCCTATACCTGGCACGTGAAGGCTGCCAATAAGGATTCCATGGTAAAGCTCTCCATCACCTCTCCGAAGGATTCCATGATGAAGGTGCGCTATGAAAATCCCGACGGCTCCAAGCCCTCTCCCAAGCCTAGGGCTGGCGCGGAAGGATACGGCACCATCGATCTTTACCGCTTAACGCCCGCCGGAAAGGTTTGGCTTGACACTCTGACCATTCAAAACACGCTCTGCGTATTTGAGAAACCATCCGTACGGAGGTAACCACTTGAAGACATTACCCGAAACCTACGCCGTACCCAGCATGCGCGGGAACGTTCGCCTTCCTGAAAAGATCCAGGTGACCGTTCCCGGCTCCAAAAGCATCACAAATCGCGCCCTCCTGCTGGCCGTTCTCGCGAATGGAACGTCCACGCTCAGGGGCGCTTTGTTTTCTGATGATTCGAGACACTTTTTAGAAAGCGTGAAGGACCTGGGTTTTTCCGCTGAGGCTGATGAAGAAGCCGCACGGATCACCGTGACGGGCCTTGGCGGCACCGTTCCCAAAAAGGAAGCCTCGATCTACGTGGGCAGCGCCGGTACGGCAGCCAGATTCCTGACCGCTTACCTTGGCATTTCCGAGGGCACCTATCATTTGGATGCCTCGGCCCAGATGCGAAAGCGCCCCATGGCACCGCTCCTGCGCGGTCTGGAGGAGCTGGGCTGCACCTTCGATTGCGAGATTGAAAAGGACTGCTTCCCCTTTACGCTCCGCTCCCGCGGCTTTCAAAAGGACCGCGTTACCGTGGACATCGACCGCAGCAGCCAGTTTTTGAGCGCTCTGCTCATCTCCTCCGCCCTTGCGCCGAGGGGCTTTACCGTGGAGGCAACGGGCTCTCACGGCATGGCCTACGTCGACATGACCAGAAAGATGATGGCACAGTTTGGCGTCACCTGTAAGCGAACGGAAGATGGCGACGCGCCCCTTTTTACCACGGCCCCCGGCCAAAGCTATCAGGCGCTGGACTACCAGATCGAGCCTGACGCTTCCGGCGCCGCGTACTTTTACGCGCTGTGCCCTCTGCTAAATATCCCCGTGCAGGTAAATCACGTGCATTTTGATTCGCTCCAGGGCGACGTGGAATTCATCCGCATCTTGGAGCGCCTTGGCTGCACTGCAAAGGATCTGCCGGAGGGCATCCTTCTTCTGCCGCCGGAGAGCGGCACCTTCCAGGGCATCACCGCCAACATGCACGCCTGCTCGGATCAGGCGATCACGCTTGCCGCCATCGCGCCTTTTGCGCAGGGTCCGACAAAGATCACCGGCATCGGCCACATCCGTTTTCAGGAGAGTGACCGCATCGCCGCCATGGAGACGGAGCTGCGCCGCATGGGCATCCGCTGCGAGACGGACGAAAGCTCCCTCACCATCTGGCCTGGTAAGCCGAAGCCCTGCCTCATAAAAACCTACGACGACCACCGAATGGCCATGGGCTTTACCCTGACTGGCCTTCGCAGCGAGGGCATCGTCATTGATGACCCCGCGTGCTGCCGCAAAACCTTTGAAAACTACTTCGAGGTTCTTGAAAAGGCCCTTCAAATCATGATATAATATCATTTGTTCCACTAGTTTGGAAAATGACTTCAGATGGGAGGCAATCCTATGAGCAAAAAGAAAGTTGTCGTTTCACTGGGCCATGAAGCCCTTGGACATACCACGTTAGAACAGCAAGGCGCCGTTCGCCAGACGGCCAAAGCCCTCGCGGATCTGGTGGAGGCTGATTATCAGCTGACCATCACCCACTCCAACGGCCCGCAGGTCAGCATGATCCACAAGGCCATGACCGAGCTGCGCCGCGTTTACGCGGATTACACCCCCGCACCCATGTGCGTTTGCTCCGCCATGAGCCAGGGCTACGTTGGGTACGACCTGCAAAACAGTCTGCGCTCCGAGCTCCTCGGCCGCGGCATCTCCAAGCCCGTCAGCACGATCCTGACCCAGGTGACCGTTGATCCTTACGACGATGCGTTCTACGCGCCCACTAAGGTCATCGGACGCTACATGTCTCAGGAGGACGCCGAGGCAGAGATCAAGAAGGGCAATTACGTAAAGGAATATCCCGGCAAGGGGTTCCGCCGCGTCGTTGCAGCGCCCAAACCCCTCGACATCGTGGAGCTGGAGACCATCCGCACCCTCGCTGATGCTGATCAGATCGTCATCGCCTGCGGAGGCGGCGGCATTCCCGTCATCGAGCAAAAGCACGT
Source organism: Lachnospiraceae bacterium (assembly GCA_017400965.1). Classification (GTDB taxonomy): domain Bacteria; phylum Bacillota; class Clostridia; order Lachnospirales; family Lachnospiraceae; genus Acetatifactor. Next base: position 8,521 of record JAFPRF010000114.1, on the reverse strand, counting down.
CTTAAAGGGTGCTTCCGCCGTGATCGAAAAGGACGCCATTGCCGGTAAGCTCGCTGCAGACCTTAAGTCCGACGAGCTCATCATCTTAACGGACGTGGAATGCGTTTACACCGAGTTCGGCAAGGCAGGCCAGACCCCCATCAACGAAATGACCGTGGCACAGGCCCGCGAATTCGTCGCTCAGGGACAGTTCGAGGCAGGCACCATGCTTCCAAAGATTGAAGCAGCCATCGCTTACCTGGAAAAGGTTCCCACCGGAAAGGTGCTCATCACCAACCAGGCCAGCATCAATGATGCCATCAAGGGCAAAAAGGGAACCGTGATCACGAACTAAACTTCCATCAGTTCCCCCCGTACGCTTACGTACCGATACACGCGCTCTGTTAGAAAGCTTCGGCTCTCTAGCAGAGCGTTATTATGTTCCAGCTCTGCCTTCACGTCCGACAGCGTCTTAAACCGCACGGGATAGATGCCCGCCTCATGTACGCTGGTAAAGGCCACGTAAAAATCCCCGCCGAGAAGCTCGCAAAGCCTCTCCTTCACACCCGGATAAAAGAGCGCGATCGCGCCGTTGATCCGCCGCGTCGTCGTCAGCCGATACCCGATCCTTCCCTGGGTCTCATCCCACTTTAGGATCTTCACGGGAACGCCTTCCTCGCCAGCCATGAAAACGCCGCCCTTCTCGTCATAGTAGCGAAGCGCATCCTGCGCATAGTAAAGCCGCGGCGGCATGCGCAGCTGACAATTGAGCAGCGCCCCCGTCAGCAGCACCGCATCCCGCTTTCCCCACTGGTCCGCTAGAGACCGCTCGAGCTTTAAGGTCAGATAGTTTTCTGGATCGTCATATACCAGAAGATAAAGCACCAGCGCAATGTCCCCAAAGGTCCAATAGACGCACCCGCCCAGCTCCTCCTTGCGCCGCTCAAAGGGAAGCGCTCGCAATATCAGATTCGCCCGCTGTTGTATGTAGGTGTCCTTTTCCGTCGGCAGCTTTCCCTTCCGCACGTTCTCCCTGCTGATCGCCGCCGCCAGCTCCGGCAGCACGCTCTGCCACCCTTCCGTCTTAAAGCGCTCGTAAAACTGTCGCACGGGCCAATACAGCATGCAATCAAACTCACCCTTATCCCAGACGGCATACAACAGGTCCATCCGAAGGACCGTATCCTCGCGCCCTTCCTCCGAAAGGGTCACGGTTCGGATCACGCGCTTTGCCACGTCATCCTCGTAGATCACGCCCCGCTCCAAGATCCCAATCTCCATTTCTTTGGCAGTCTCCAGCTCTAAGAGACTGTGATACAACTGAATTTTAAACTCCTCGTAGGTCATAAAAACACTACCCCCTTACCGCTCTACTGTCAAAATAGGCTTTGGAAAATTTCGGCCGATGGGCCATTTAGAAAAAAAGAAGTCACGGACATGAAATCCGTGACTTAACTTTATCATGATTCAACTTTTTTGTCTAGACCCAATTACTGAATGATCCTTCGTACCGCGAGTATCGTACGGTAGGTGGCATTGCTCACCTTGATGCCGTCCTTTTTATTGCTGGCGTGCACGATCTTTCCACCGCCAATGTAGAGCGCCACGTGACCGCTGTAGCAGATGATGTCACCAGGCTGCGCATTGGCATAATCCACGCCAACGCCGTCCTTTCGCTGATCCCCTGAAGTTCTGGAAATCGAATAGCCAAACGTCTTGTAGATTTGCTGCGTAAAACCGGAACAATCTATTCCGCTTGTTAAGCTGTTACCGCCTAGCTTATATGGATTCCCAACGAATTGCAGGCCATATTTCGCGATCTTCTTTCCCAGATCACTTCCGCTCGCCGCATCCACAATGGCCGTATAATCATTATCCACGATGGTCACGTTCTGCGCTGCCAGCTTTTTCTTTTCCGCATCCTGCATTTTCTTCAGTTCTCTTTGTTCCTGCTGGATCAAAGTCTTTGTGACACTGGCTTCCTGCTTTGCCTTTTTGATCTGTGTTTCGTAATCCGCGTTTTCCTTTTGGTAAACCGCCAGCGCCTTATCGAGCTCTGCCTTCTGGTCGCTCAGCTCCTGCTTCGCTGTCTCCAATTCTCCCTTGGCTACCTCGAATTCTGCCTTCTGCGCCTGCAGCTCCTTCTTCTCCTCTTCCAGCTGATTCCAAATTTCCAGCGTCAGCTTCTTCGCCGCTTCGTAATCTAGCAGCTTATCCTTGTCGTAGGTGTAGAGATGCTCCACGTAATCCATGCGATTTAGGAGCTTTCCAAGTCCCGTACCCTCGAGCAGCATGTGCAGGAACGAAGTATTTCCGGTCTCGTAGATCCTGCGCGCGCGGATCTGCATGTCTTCCCTTTGCTTTTCCTCCTGCGCCTTCGCCTCGTAATAGGCCTCCTCCATCTCGTCGATGTCCGCCTGCTTACTGATGATCTCGAGCTCCTTATTCGAAATCTCCGTCTCCATGTCGGCAATCTCGTCTTCCTTGACGCCTATCATGGCCATCGTGTTGATGATCTCTGCATTTAAGTCATCGATCATCTCCTCGATCAGGCTCTGCTTGTCCTGCAGATCACTCGTCTTTTTATTCGCTGCATCCAGCTCCTTTTGATGTGCCTTAATCTGCTCCTGCAACTCAGCGATGGTCGAGGCGGATGCACGTTCGGCCGCAAAGGGACACAAGATCATTACGGCGAATGCCATGCATAAGCCACAAATGACCTTTCCGAACCATATGCCTTTCTGCAACCTATTTTTCTGCATTCTACCGTCCTTTCAATGGGAACATGCAGGCTTAGTTCGATGCCCGCTCAATGATGAGACTAAAGGCCTCTTCGTAAATGTAATCCTGACGGAAGTCCTCCTTGGAAGCCTCTCCAAGATACTCTGCTACGCTAGCCGCGCCAGACTCCGTCGCATACTGCTGCAGAACCTCATCAAGCTTCGCGTCGTCAAGCGTGATATTTTCTTTCTTTGCCACGGCCTGCATTGCAAGGTCTCTGCGGGTGGCAAGCTCTGCGTACTCCTTACAGAAGGTCTCAAGATCCTGACCATAATAGGTCTGCACTAAGGTCTCGGGATCCGTTGCCATCTGCAGCGCCGCCGTAATGAAGTAGTTCCTTACGTTTTCGCCATAGTAGCTGATCCACTCCTCGGGAAGCTCCTTGATCTCACAATACTCCTCGATGAAGGTATCCATGATCTTCTCTTCGTACGCATCCTGGTTGTCATTCTGCGCTGACATCTCCAGATAGTCATAAATGTACTGGCGAAGCTCCTCGATGGTATTCACCTCTTCAATGATGCCTGCGATCGCCTCGTCCATCTTCTCTTCGGGAATGATGTAGTTCACCGTTACGGTAAATACCACGTCCGCGCCTGCCAGTTCTTCGCTGTGATAATCTTCCGGGAATTTCAGGTTCAGATCCACCGTCTCGCCGGGCATAACGCCGATCAGGCCATCCTCGAAGCCATCGATGAAGGTATGGGAACCGATGCCAAGGTTGCTGCCCGTTGCGGTACCGCCGTCAAAGGCAACGCCGTCCTTCTTACCCACGTAATCGATGTTTGCGGTATCGCCAAGGGCCACTGCGCGGTCCTTAATGCCGAGCTCTGCGGGGAAGCTGTTCACGTAAACGTTATCCAGGATCTCCTCCAGCTCTTCCTCGTCTACGGTAACGGGATCGGGATCCACTTTGAAATTCGTGTAGTCCTTTAAGGTGACGTACTTATCGAGGTCCATGTCCTTCGCATAAACGCGGCCCTCCGTGCTCTGCTTCACCTCAGCCGGCGTAGCCTGGGAGCTCTCCGTACTTACTGCGCTGGAAGAAGCCTCTCCGCTCTTTCCTTGCGCACACCCAGCCAAGGACATGCAAACAAGCGCGGCAGCGCATCCAACGAGAATTTTCCGAATCAATTTGTTTTTCACAATACTATCCTCCAAAATGTTATTTTTCCCCTTCATATTTTGCCATTTTATATTATAGCACCAACTGTCCGATTTGGAAAATGAAAAAATTATAAAGATATTGTGAAATCTGGCGAGCTGTGCTATGATGTAATATGATTTCGTTCAAAATTGCATAACAAATGTTGGAAAGGAAATATCGTATGAAGAACCTAAACTCGTTTGCGGTTCTGGCGATTAAGCCCGGCATCATCGTTCTCATCGTGGTGCTCGTACTCATCTTAGCCGCCATCATCGCCATGTACGTGCTGGGGAAAAAGGCCCAGAAAAAACAAGCCGAACAGCAAGAGCTCATGGAGGCCAATAAACAGACCGTCTCCATGCTGATCATTGACAAGAAGCGCATGAAGATCAAAGAATCAGGCCTGCCGCAATCCGTGATCGACCAAACGCCAAAGCTGATGAGAAATCAAAAGCTTCCCATCGTAAAGGTTAAGATCGGACCGCAGATCATGAACCTCATCAGTGATGAGAAGATCTTCGACAGCATCCCCCTGAAGAAGGAAGTGAAGGCGACCGTCAGCGGAATGTACATCATGGGCGTCAAGGGACTCCACGGTAAGACGGAGGTTGCTCCTCCCAAGAAAAAGGGATTCTTCAAGCGGGCCATGGAAGCAGCGCAGGAAAAGGCAGGCGCTAAGCCGGTAAAATAAGAAAAACAAAGGTTCTCGCACGTAAGTTAGTGCCAGAACCTTTTTCTTTGCCTTTCTTTACTTTCGAATAACGATCTTCACGCCGTCGCAGATGATCTCCTGCTCCTCCTGGAGCATCGCGTAGCCGATCTCCGCCACCAGATAATCATCACCCCGATCGATCTGCAGCTCCTTCGTTCGGATCTCCAGCTTCATGATCCCGTAGGGCGTTGGATAATCCACCATGCAGCCCCGCTCGTCCGCGGCCTGCTTTCGGTAAATGAATTCCATGACGTGAGCGCCGCGCTTCGCTGCCTTTTCCGGAAGGCTTCTTCGCAGGATCACCTCGTCGTCGCTGATCTTTAATCTGCTCGAAAAGGTTGCCTTTCCCTTCTTGCCGTCCTCCGCGAGGTCCTCGGTAAAGAGTACGTACACGTGCCCGTTCTTTTCATAATATTGTCCCTCGGCGCGGGAGACGATCTGTCCCTGTCCGCCCGTGATCTCAACGGTGACAAGCCCTTCCATGCTATTTCCTTCCTAATACTCTTCGATGTTAATGGTCTTCGCGCTGAGGATCCCGTACTTGATGATGGAATTCGCGAAGGTCTTAAACTTCTCCGCACCGTCGCTAACGTAGAACTGGTACTTGTTCTCCCCAAGCGCCACCGGTGTCTCCTTAAGAAGCCCCTTCCGCTCCAGCATTTCCTTGAGCTCCCGCGCCGTCTCGTAGGCGGGGTTGACCAGCGTGACGTCCTCACCCATGACTCTCGCCACGGTGGAACGGATCAGCGGATAATGGGTACAGCCGAGGATCAAGGTATCGATGTTGATGTCGATCAGCTCGTTCAAATAGCGCTTTGCGATCTCGTCCGTGACCGGGTCCTCCCAAAGTCCCTCCTCCACGAGGGGCACAAAGAGGGGACAGGCCTTTCCGTAGATGGCCACGTTTGGATTGATCTTCTTAATGTACTGGCTATAGATGCGGCTGCCGATGGTCGCCTCCGTCGCGATCACGCCGATGCGGCCGTTTCGGGTTGCCGCCGACGCTGCCTTCGCGCCCGGCTTTACCACGCCGATGATCGGAACGTCGATCTCTTTCTCGAGGTCCTCCAAGGCATACGCGCTGGCCGTGTTACACGCCACAACAATGGTCTTTACGTGGTGCGTCTGTAAAAAGCGCACGATCTGGCGCGAGAAACGGGTGACCGTCTCCTTGGACTTACTGCCGTAAGGCACTCTCGCCGTGTCTCCAAAATATACGATTTTTTCATTCGGGATCTGTCGCATGATCTCCCGCGCGACGGTCAGTCCCCCCACGCCGGAATCGAACACCCCAATCGGTGCTTCCGCACTAAGTATCTGTTCCATGGCCTCTCGCCTTTCTGCGCCTTATTTCTTTTCTTTCTCCAACCGGATCTGGCGGATGATGGCTTTCTTCTGGTTGTCGATGTGCAGCCTTGCCGCCGCACAGGCCGTTTCGCAGTCCTTGTTCAAGAGACTCTCGTAGATCACGCGATGCTCCTCCACGAGCTTTTCATGCTGGCTAAAATCCTTTAAGTATTCAAAGCGATAGCGGTACATCTGCTCGGAAAGATTGTTCACAAGCTGGATCAAGCGCTGGTTGCCAGTCGCCTGGACGATGATGTCATGGAGCGCTACGTCCTTTTGTGCCAGGAGCTTTACGTCCTTTTCCCTCTCGCTCTTCAAGGCCTCTTCCGCGAATGCCTCGCAGGCCTCCCCGAGCTTTTTTAGTTCCTCGTCCGTGATGCGCTCGCAGGCAAGCTCCACGCAGAGTGCATCCACCGCGCGGCGTACCTCCAAAACGTCATTCATGCTCTTTTCCGTGATCTGCGCCACCTCCGCGCCGCGCCTCGGGATCATGGTCACAAGTCCCTCCAGCTCGAGCTTACGGATGGCCTCACGGATGGGCGTTCTGCTCACGCCGAGCTGGTCCGCCAGATGGATCTCCATCAGACGCTCGCCCGGCTTTAATTCTCCCGTTAAGATGGCCTGTCTGAGCGTGTTGAACACCACGTCTCTCAGGGGCAAAAATTGATCCATTTTCAGCTGAAATCTCTCTTGCATCTCCATCGCCTTTCCCTAATCAACAATCTATCTTTCACCCTAAAATCAAACCGGCTCGGTCACAAACACTTCGTTTGCAAGGCCTAGGCGCCGGATCTCCTCCGCCGCGGTCTGCGCCAGATCCGCCCTTTCAAAAATGCCAAAGACCGAAGGGCCGCTCCCGCTCATCAGGCTCCCCTGCGCCCCTGCGCGCAGCATCACCTGCTTGATCTCATCAACGACCTTGTACCTTTCCACCGTCACGTTCTCGAGCACGTTTCCTAGGAGCGCTGCAACGCCGCGTACGTCGCCTTCTTCGATCTTACTGATCATCTCATCCACCTTGGGATGCACAGGAATCTCCTTACTGTCTAAGGTCTCGTACACGTATTTCGTCGATACGTTGATGTCCGGCTTTGCCACGAGTAGCACGCACTTTGGCATCGGCGGTAGCTTTGTTAAGACTTCACCGATCCCCTCCGACAGTGCCGTGCCGCCCATCACGCAATAGGGCACGTCCGCGCCGAGCTTTACGCCAAGCTTTCGAAGCTCTTCCTCGGAAAGCCCGAGCTCATAAAGCTCGTTCATGGCCTTTAAGGTCGCTGCCGCATCGGTACTGCCCCCCGCCATGCCGGCCGCGATGGGAATGTGCTTTTCCAGCGCTACCGAAACGCCGCCCGAAATGCCGTAGGTCTCTTTCATAAGGGCCGCCGCCTTATAGATCAGATTGTCCTCTCCCAGCGGAAGCTCGCCTTTGTTCGTAGTGATCCGGATCTCGCCCTCCGTCTTTTCGAAGGTCAGTTTATCTGAAATTCCAACCGTCTGCATGATCATCCGAACCTCATGGTATCCGTTCGGCAACCGCCCCACCACGTCGAGGCATAAATTGATCTTTGCTTTGGCAAATAAGGTGATCATGACACACTCCTTTGGAATCTTCATGTATTCTGTATACAAGGATTGTACTAATTATAGTACAATCTGAGGGAAGCGTCAAGTGTCATCGGGGCGTAAAAAAGCGCCAACATCCCAGTTTCCAAAGGGATCTTGACGCCTTTTGCCGTTACGTTCCCGTATTACTGCACTGCACCGATCAGGTCGGTCAGCTTTTCCACCTTGTACTGCTTCATGTAGTTTTCGATGCCCTCGAGGATTTCGATGGTCGCGTAGGGGTTTACGAAATTCATTGCGCCCACGGAGATCGCGCTGGCACCCGCTAGGATAAACTCGATTGCATCCTCTGCGGTGGCGATGCCGCCCATGCCAAGGATCGGGAGCTTCACTGCCTGTGCCACCTGGTAAACCATGCGCACGGCGATGGGTTTGATCGCAGGGCCGCTCATGCCGCCCGTCTTATTGGCGATGGCGAACTTCCGGCGATGGATGTCGATCTTCATGCCCGTGATCGTATTGATCAGGGACAGCGCATCCGCGCCTGCTGCCTCCGCTGCCTTTGCCATCTCCGTGATGTCCGTCACGTTCGGCGAAAGCTTCATCATGATGGGCTGCTTTGCATGCTTTTTCAGCTCCGAAGTGATGTTGTATAATGCATCTGCCTTTTGACCAAAGGCGATGGCGCCCTCCTTCACGTTCGGGCAGGAGACGTTGATCTCCAAAAGGGCTACCGCCGGCTCCTCGCCGAGGCGCTCCACCACGTCCACGTAATCCTGCACGCTCTTACCGCAGACATTCACGATGATCTTTGTCTTATCATATTGCTTCAGGAACGGAATGTCGCGTTCCATAAAAACGTCAATGCCGGGGTTCTGGAGTCCGATGGCATTCAGCATACCGCCATAAACCTCTGCCACTCTGGGCGTCGGATTGCCAGGCCAGGGCACGTTCGCCACGCCCTTGGTTACCACGGCGCCAAGTCTGTT
>JAFPRF010000015.1 GCA_017400965.1 Lachnospiraceae bacterium | reverse complement strand
TTTCGCTTTGACGGCCGGCCCATTCCGACGCTGGCGAGCCTTGGCGGCGAGCGCGTGATCTACATGAACACCTTCACGAAAACCCTGGCGCCCTCCATCCGCATTGCCTACATGGTGCTGCCGAGGGATCTTACGGACCGGTACGAAAAGAAGCTCTTTTACTATTCCGCGGCGCTTTCGGCTTTTGAACAATACACCCTCGCAGCATTTATCAAGGAGGGTTACTATGAGCGGCACGTCTCGCGCATGCGAAATTATTACAGGCAGCAGCGGGACAAGATCTTAACGGCCCTTGCACAGTCGCCCATGGCGCCGCGCTGCACGGTCGAGGAGCATGCCGCAGGTCTGCACTTTATCCTAAAGGTAAAGGGGCTGGCAAATGACGAAAAGTGGTTAAGGCGCCTTGAGGAACATGCCATCCGCCTGTCCCCCGTGGCCTCCTACAGCTATGAGCGCGCCGAGAAATACCAGCATGCCTTCGTCATCTATTATTCTGACCTGGACGAAGGGAAGCTGACGCTGGCGCTGCGGCTCATGGCGGAGTGCTTAAACTAGATAATTTAGCTTTTTTTAGTTAAATTTTAGACGGGTCAGGTACAAAAAAATACATTGCAAGTTTGCTGGTTTTTAAGTAAAATAAAACTAGACTGGTTTGGCACGCGCCAGACCGCGGAAGCACAAAAAAACAGGAGGTTACGAACATGCAATACGGCTATTTTGATGAAGTCAACAAGGAATACGTCATCACCAAGCCCAATACCCCGGCACCCTGGGCAAACTACCTGGGATCCCCGGCGTATGGCGCGATCATTTCTAACAACGCAGGAGGTTACAGCTTCGTAAAGAGCGGCGCGAACGGAAGAATCATCCGCTATCATTTCAACAGCGATGATACGCCCGGCAGATACGTTTATCTGCGTGACGACGATACGAAGGATTTCTGGTCTGCAACCTGGCAGCCCGTTGGCAAGGACTTAAATGATTATAAGAGCGAGTGCCATCATGGTACCGCATACTCCAACATGGTAGCAGAGTACGCTGGCATCCATTCTGAGGTGCTGTACTACGTTCCCCTTGGAAAGACCTATGAAGTATGGGCGGCAAAGATCACGAACAATTCCGCAAAGCCCAGAACCATTTCCGTATTTGGTTATGCTGAGTTTACCAACGACAGCAATTATGAGCAGGATCAGGTAAATCTTCAGTACACCCAGTTCATCACCAGAACCTTCTATGAGAACAATAAGATCTTCCAGAAGATCAATCCCAACTTTGGCAAGGATGAGACCGGTTCCAACCACAGAGAGCGTTTCTTTGGCATGGCTGGCCAGACCGTAAAGTCCTACAACGGTGACAAGCAGGCCTTCCTTGGCAACTATCATACCTATGGCAATCCCATCGCAGTCGTAAACGGCGCTTGCGATAATGTGCTCAACTACAACTCCAACGGTTGTGGCGCACTGCATACCCAGATCACCTTAGAGCCCGGCGAGACGAAGCAGGTGGCTTTCCTTCTTGGTCAGGCTGAGCCTTGGGTAGCTGACGAGATCCTCTCAGCATACAAGGACCTCTCCGTTGTGGAGAAGGAGAAGCAGGAGCTGATCCAGTATTGGCACAGCAAGCTCCTCAACTTCCAGGTTAACACCCCCGATCCCGCTTTCAACAGCATGATCAACACCTGGAACGCATACCAGTGCTTCATCACCTTTACCTGGTCCAGAGCAGCTTCCTTCAGCTACTGCGGACAGCGTAACGGCTATGGCTACCGCGATACCGTACAGGACATCCAGGGTATCATCCACCTTGATCCCGAGATGGCAGAGAAGCAGATCACCTTCATGCTCTCCGCACAGGTTGACAACGGCGGCGGACTGCCTCTTGTAAAGTATGATCACAACCCCGGCCACGAGGATACGCCCGACGACGAGTCCTACGTACGCGCAACCGGACATCCCGCATACCGCGCAGACGATGCACTGTGGCTCTTCCCGACCGTATGGAAGTACATTTCCGAGACTGGCAACAAGGATTACGTCAAGAAGGTGATCCCTTACGCAAACAAGGACGAGGGCACCGTTTACGACCACTTAAAGAGAGCCATCAACTTCTCCATGGAGAGACTTGGCGATCACAAGATGCCCGCAGGTCTGCATGCAGACTGGAACGACTGCCTGCGCCTCGGCAAGAAGGGTGAGTCCACCTTCGTGGCACTCCAGCTCTACTATGCATTCACCGTCATGAAGGGCTTCGCAAAAGACCTAAATGATACCGAGTACCTCGCTTACCTCGAGGCTACCCAGAAGGAACTGGGCGACATCATCAACAAGGAGTGCTGGGAGGATGACAGATTCGTCCGCGGCATCAAGGAGGATGGTCAGGTCATCGGTTCCAAGAACGATCCCGAAGCCAGCATGTGGCTCAATCCCCAGTCCTGGGCAGTTATCAGCGGACTGGCAACCAAGGACCAGGCCGAGAAGGCTCTGGAGAGCGTACATCGCGAGCTGAACACCAAGTATGGCGTTCGCGTTATGGCTCCTTCCTACGTTGACCATGCATTTGACGGCGCACTGGCATTGCTCTTTAACCCTTCCACCAAGGAGAACGGCGGTATCTTCTCGCAGCCTCAGGGCTGGATCATCCTCGCTGAATCCCTGATGGGCCACGGCAACAGAGCCTTCGAGTACTTTACCGAGAGCTCCCCTGCATCCCAGAACAATGATGCAGACGTTCGCCGCCTGGAGCCTTACGTACACGGCCAGTTCACCGAGGCAGACGAGTCTCCTTTCCACGGCAGAAGCCACGTACATTGGCTGACCGGTACCGCATCCACCTGTATGGTAGGCTGCGTAGAAGGTATCTGCGGCATGAGACCTGACCTCAACGGTCTCTGGGTTTGCCCGACCATCCCTTCCGCTTGGAAAGAGATGACCATGGACAAGAACTTCCGCGGCAAGAAGCTCCACATCACCGTCCGCAACGAAAGCGGCGCAGAGAGCGGCTTCAAGGAGTTCTACTTAAATGGCCAGAAGCTCGACCAGCCCTATGTTCCCGCAGCTGACATGAAGGACGAGAACGAAGTAGTAGTAGTTATGTAATATCCAACAATAGGGGAGTGTAATTAATTATGCTCCCCTATCATTTTATACTTGAGATAAAACGATTTACTTGCTATACTATAGTTATAGATTACCTCGAGGGGGTGCGTGCCAGGTCTCTTTCAGGGCCGTGTCCCAAGCGCCGGTACTTAGGCCACGTATCACATGATGGCCACGCAGTTGGACATCATGTGAGGGGCCTTACGTACCGATGCGCTGGACTACGGAGCGCGAGCGTCCCTGAAAAAGACCTGGCGCGCCGACCCCCGAGGGCCACAACAACGTAAAGGGAGGTTACAAAATGGCAGAAACAGCGAAAATTACGGTGCATCCGTCGTTTAAGATCGGGGAGATCTCACCGAGGCTCTTCAGTACGTTCCTCGAGCCCATCGGCACCATGGTGAACGGCACGATGTACAACCCCAAGCACCCGACTGCGGATGAGCAGGGCTTCCGCACCGACTTCATAGGCGGCCTAAAGGGTACGGGCATGCCCGCATGCCGACTGCCTGGCGGAAACTTCGTCTCCGCATGGCAGTGGAAGGACTCCATCGGCCCCAAGGACCAGAGAAAGGTTCACCTTGATCCCGCATGGTACCAGTTCATTCCCAACGACGTGGGACATGACGAATACCTTCAGTGGGCAGAGAAGGTCGGCACCGAGCCCCTCTACACCGTCAACCTTGGCACTGGTACCTTTCAGGATGCCATGGACATCGTGGAATACACCAACTTCGAGGGCGGTTCCTACTGGTCCGACCTTCGTAAGAAATACGGTCATGAGAAGCCCTACGGCGTAAAGACCTGGTACCTCGGAAACGAGATGGACGGCCCTTGGCAGCTCGGCTCCTGGGACAAGGATCCCAGAGGCTACGGCGTACGCTGCAACGAGGTTTCCAAGGCAATGAAATGGATCGACGCATCCATCGAGACCGCAGTTTGCGCATCCTCGGCTCTCTTCATGGACCATTATCCTACTTGGGAGGAGACCGTGCTTCAGGAGTGCTACGAGACCGTGGATTACCTCTCCATGCACCACTACCACAGCGCACCTCCCGGTGATTGGAACGCGCTGCTCGGCGGCTCCGCTTACTACGAGGATTTCATCAACACCGAGATCGCAATGTGCGACCTGGTTGGCGCAAAGTGCCGCTCGCCCAAGAAAATCATGCTGAGCTTTGACGAGTACGGCTGCATGGTTCGTCCCAACAGCCCGCTCCATCCCGGCTACGGCTACCACAACATGGCGAGATCTCACTATCGCTTTGATCCCAAGCGCCCTTACCTGCGTCATGATCCCGACAATATGCCCGACAGACAGTTCCCCGGCGGAGACATGCTCCACGCACTGTCCATGCTCAGCGTACAGCTGGCTTTCCTGCGTCACGCAGACCGCGTGAAGATCGGATGCATGACCGGAGGCCTCGGCGCACTGTGCAGCGCGAGCCACGATCACGTATGGAAATCCGCGTCCCATTATGCCTTCATGGACATGATCAATTTCGCCAAGGGAACCTCCATGCAGACCGACGTGCAGAGCGAAACTTATGACATTCCGGGCTATGCGATCGACGATACCTCCCAATACTACGACAAGGAAGGAATTACTTACGTCGACGCCGCTTCGGCATGGGATCAAAATGCGGAAACTCTGGCGATTTTCATGATCAACAGAAATCAGGAAACAGAATATCCGATTAGGGTAGACATCCGCGGTTTTGAGGAGTATAATTTTGTTAAGCATGTCGAACTGCATTCCGCAGACATTGACGTGAAGAATAGCTTTGAGGAGCCGGAGAACATAAAGCCTGTCTTGAAAACTGGGGGTACTTTTGAGAATGGCATTTATTCCGGACATGCGAAACCCTTGTCCTGGAACGTTCTGATCTTCCAGAAAACCAAAGCTTGATCCGCTTCTTAAACGCAATATTTCTTTCGGAGCCTTGGAATGAAGAAAAAAATTGCGGTGTACGCCAACGGCTGGAGCATTGAAGCGCTCTTTGAGGCCGTGGCGGGAATTCGAAAATTTGCAGCGCAGGAAGACTTCGACGTGTTTGTCTTCCTGTGCTTTGCGAATATCAGCGTTCACACAACCCTGATGCAGGGTGAACTGAACGTTTACAAGCTGTGCAACGTAACAGACTACGACGGTATCATTTCTTTCTCGAACATGTTAAACTCGGATGAAACCGCCTTGTATCTCTGTCAGGAAGCACGGCAAAAAGGCGTGCCCATTATCAGCATCGGCATGGACATGGAAGGCGTACCCAGCGTGAAGGTGGACGGCAATACTGGCATGCGAGGGCTTGTGACGCACCTTGTTGAAAAGCACGGCGTCAAGGACGTGGTCTTCATCGGCGGAACGCCGGGACACATGGAGAGCGACTCGAGACTGGCTGTGACGAGAGCGGTGCTTGAGGAGCACGGACTTTCCTTGCCGCAGGAGAACGTGGTGTACGGAGGCTGGTCCAACCGTCGTACGATAGAGGCGCTTCATTCCGTACTGGACACAGGCAGAAAGCTGCCGGACGCGATCGTGTGCGCCAATGACATCATGGGCCTGTCCGCGGCGACGGAGCTCAAACGCATGGGTTATTCCATACCGGAGGACGTGATCGTCACCGGTTTTGACCACATCCAGGAGAGCCAGATTTTCTATCCGGCCTTAACCTCCGTAAAGCAAAATTATGACGAGGTAGGGTATCAGTCTTGCCGCATGATCTACGACATGATCATAGGCGGAAGCTGCGAGGACACCCACATGGTTTCAACGACGCTGGCCATCGGCGAGAGCTGCGGCTGCGATGAGGGTGATGATTATTGGGAGCTTCGCAAGAACTTCTGCGGCCACTTTTATCAGAGAAATACGGACACGGCGTTTATGGAGCAGACGGAGCGCTCCATGCGTCAAAAGATATCCGAGGTTAGCAGCTACGCTGATTTAAAGACGAGCCTGCGAGATCATTTCCTGCACAATCACAGATTTGAAGGCGAGAATCTCAGCATCGTCCTCAATGCGGATTATTTCCAGAATCCCATGGCGACGGAGCAGGAGATCGCTAGCAAAAAGACTCGTTCCAAGTATGAGGTCGTGGTGGCCTTAAAGAACGGTGAGATTCAAAACTTAGAGCGTATGGATAGACGCTGCCTCGTCCCCGGTTATGAGAAGGTGGATGGCATTTGTCACGTCTATTACATATTGCCGCTGCATTTTTATCAGTATAGTTACGGTTACGTCGTATTTGCGGACGAGCCGTACATCATGCGCGAGGGGCTTTTATATTCCTACATGGAAAAGCTGCAGCAGGCCTTAAAGCTGCTTCGCACGAACTTAAGTCTTGACATGCTCAATCAAAACCTGACCAAGCTCTATGACAAGGATCCCATGACGGGGCTGTTCAATCGCTTCGGCTATGAGAACAAGGCCATTCCGCTGTATCAGGAGAGCGTAAAGAGCCATACGACCATGATGGTCATGTTCGTGGACATCAACTACTTAAAGCACATTAACGACCGCTTCGGCCACATTCACGGCGATGCCGCGATCAAGACGGTGGCAGACGGTATTAAGGAAATCCTGCGGGAGAATTGGATCGCCATTCGGTTTGGCGGAGACGAGTTCCTGATCATTGCGCCGAACTGCGACAAGAGGGAAGCCGAGGAAGTAAGGCAAAGCATTCTGCAGTACTTAGAGGAGAAGAACAACGAAGGGTATAGGCTCTACCGCATTTCGACCAGTATCGGCTACGTGATCACGGATCCTGAGAGCGGACATCCCTTGCAGGAGTACATCCGTGAGGCAGACCGCATCATGTACGAGATCAAGCGCGACATGCACGCAAAGGACGACGGCAACATTGAAGCCGCAATCCTGCCAGACGGCAGAGCAAGCATGGAAGCATAAAATACTTACGAAAAAACATTGGGAGGACGATCACTCGTCCTCCCAAAATAGTTCATCCAATGTTTTGCCGAGAACCTTACAGATGGCTCGGCATAAGTTGATGGTGGGGTTGTAGTCCCCTTTTTCAATGGCATTGATCGTCTGTCGCGATACGCCTACCTTTTCCGCCAGATCCTGCTGGGAGAGATCCAAAGCAGCTCTGGCGGATTTTAATTTCAGGTTCTTCATAGGATTACCTCTTTCCGCAGATGACTGCTTTATTCTTCTTCATCCTCGTCGCCGCTTTCGTCACCCTTACCCCCTCGCTTGTCGATCATCGTTTTCACGACAACGGCAACAAACAGGGCAAAGAACGTCAGACAGCATAGCGGGTTGAGCATGTTGTAGGTAAACTGACCATCCTTAAAAAGCTCACCTTCGCGGAAGTTCATGATGGAGACGAAGAGATTGATCAGCATGATGAGCGCAAACATGACTAGAACGGTTCCGGTTTTCTGATTCAGTGCAAAGTAGCTTTCATGGAAGATGCAGTAGATGGCGTAGACCGTGATCCCCAGGAAGGCTGCGCAAACGTAAAGGAAGGATGACGTGCCGTGAGCGATCAGTCCGCAGGAGTCTAAGCAATATACCAGCATGATGAAGATCATCGTGGTAAAGAAGGCGTAGCAATAACCTCGGCCACGCTCTAAGTCCTGACGCTCGTCATACTTGGGGCTCTCGAGCTGATGGCTTTTCGTGATGGCGATCAACATGACGAACACGAGGCAAAAACCGATGAGAAGGCCGAGGGCCATGCCCGTGGTGCGGGATATGTTGATCTCGCCCGCAGGGGAGAGGGTGATGTCGTAGGACATGTTGTAAGTGCCGTTATTTCCGAAGTTGAAATCGAAAAGGTCTGCCCAGTCTTGCACCATGGATGCACCGCAAAGGTACTCTTTGGCAAGTTCTACGTACTGCTCGCGGTCTGTGAAGTACGTAAAGTCCATCACGTATTCCGAGGCGCCTAGTTCAAGCTTTGTGTCGAGGGAGACGCTGGTCACTGCCGTGGCATAGACGACGGTACCGTTTGCATCCTTTAGCGTGATGAGCGTACCGCAGGCAACATCCCTGGAGGTGAGCTTACCGACGTCCTCTTTCGAAGTACCTTCCGGAAGCCAGGAAAGCTCTAACGTGTAGTCTCCGCTTTTTTGGATCGGGAAACGCAAAGTCGTGTGGGATGCTTCCTTTATGACGCCGTCCGTCTTCTCGATCACGGACGTGTTCTTGATCGTTGAGGACCAATCATGATCCGGGTGACTTTCGAAATAGTACAGAAACCCTGCGAAGCAAATGACCGCGATCACGAGGATCGTCAGTATAACGTATAGGTGTTTTTTGGAGCGTTGTTTCATGTCGTTTTCCTCTTTCTTTATTTCAGCCATCCAGGCAGGTAAACGATGGCAAAGAGCCCGATGCAGATCAGATAAAAGAGCCACGTGTAGGTATTCCCAAACATAAAACCGAGGGTTTTTAATTTGGTGGGCTCGTTTTCCAGTCTCTTCAGGCGGAATTTCTTTTGTGCGAAGAATACGATGAAAATGATCAGGCCGATCAGGGCGAGCAGGCACAGGAAGATGAGCCAAAGGCCAAACATGCCAACGGCAGTGACGGCCTCGGGATTCGTTTCCATCAACGCATAAATCTGTGAGGTATCAGTCATTTCGGTCAGGTCGTAAGCGGCCATCTTTGTCGCAAGGGAGATCGTAATGATGGAGGTCGTCAGGTTTACGGCCATGTGTAGCAGGATCGTGTTGAGAATATTGCCCGTGCGAACGTAAACGAAGGCCCAAAGACAGCCGACCATGGCGGTAAAGAAGCTCTGGGAAAAGTTGCCGTGGAACAGGCCAAAGCAAATGCCGGAGGTCGCGATCGCTACGAACTCGCCGTATTTCACCAGACGATCGACTAAAAGCTTACGGAAGACAAGCTCCTCGAAGATCGGAGCCAAAATGCCGACGGTAAGGACGCGCATGCCCATGCCGGAATTCATCATGAGATTGTTAAGAGCGCTGCCGCCTCCGGCACTGCCCGGCGCAGTGACCAGATTGTTTACAACGTAGCCGACGATGGCGCCAACGCCAGCCAGGCCGATGGTCATAAGGAAGAAGAGCAGAAGCTTTCCAAAGCCCATGGACTTCTTTTCGATGGCAGTCTTTTCAATGCTCTTAGTGCTAAGGAAAAGCGCGCCAAAACCAAACACGTCAACGGAGAGAATGATGGTCAGGAATTGCACGTTGTCGGCGCCGAGCATTGTATACAGATCCGGCGCAAAGCCCTGAACCAGGGAAGGAAGCGTAAGCTGCGTGAGTGAGGCGAGGAGCGCAAAGAGCGCGTAGCGGATGCCGAGGCGTGCGAGGCGCGTCTTTTCATTTTCCTCCTCGGGCTGCGGATCCATCGCTGACATAACGCCAAAAAGGATGATGGCGGCTAGTCCGCTGGCGAGGGAAAGTAGGAACTGCGCGGAGTCCTTTGGTTCTGGGGAAGCAGCGAAAAGAACGAGCAGTGCAAAACATGCGATGATGAACAGAAACGAAACGTAACAAAGTGCTAATTTTTTGCCTTTCATGGTTGGCCTCCTATTTTGATTCATCAAAAATGACAAACAAAACTCCTTGATGCCATACTAGCACCAAGGAGCATAAATGTCAAGTATAATTTACAAAAAGTAAAGCGAGATTAGAGACTCATTTGAGCGGCAATTGCAGAAAACCGTTCAGGGCATGGAGGAAAAAGAGAAACCATGCAATGCCGAGCAGAACCTTTTTAAGGGTGGTTTCCTTGGCCTTTTTCTCTAACGTCAGGAGTCGCAGTAGAGCCACCGTAAAGAGAAGGAGCATCGCGGACATGAGGGGCCAGATGAAGTCAAAGTGCAAAAGCTTCGGACCGCTTTCACCGAGATATGCTGCCTCAAGGAAGCTGATGAAAAGGCAGACTAGGGCGAGTCTTCCGGCATCAGACTTCACAAAACTCTCCGGGTCGATCAGGATCATGAACAGCGGGAAGGCAAGGCTGAGCGCCATCGCGAGGAAGACGTTCTGGGAGAAGTTCCCCCACACCTGTAAAAAGCCCGTCACCGTCAGTTCTCCGCCATCGCCGTAGCTTCCGCCAAAGAGGAAGTAGGCAGCAAATTGCGCGAAAATATATGCGAGGGAGGGCAGGGCGCATAGGAGCGTGTGCAGGCAATGCGTAAAGTACGGCTTGGCGCTGCCGTCCTTTTTCAGGATCCGGCCGATCCACGCAAAGAGCATGGTAAAGGCAACGCCGGGGATGAACATTTCCGCAAAGGTGGGCTTTGCCACGCAGGAGCCAAATAACAGGATGGTCAATAAAATATAGTACTTTTTCAGCCCCTTCTCCACGCGGAAGAACGTCCCCACGTAGGTATCGCTCTTTTGCCGTCCCCAAATGTCGAGGATGAGGAAAAAGCAAAGGATCGAAAAGCCACGGGCACACATGTAGGTTGGATTGTACAACGGGTTCATGGAATAGGGCGAAGCGTCCATCCAGTAGCCGCTTAAGGGCTGTGCGATGCAAAGCGCGAACGAAAGGAACGCGGTCTTTAGTGAAGAATTCTCCAGCTTACCCATGACGGAGAAACGGTCCAAAATAAAGTAAAACGCCAGGTAGGAGAGGATCACGAATACGCAGGCGCTGAAGGCCGCAGAAGTATCAAGCGGCAGCAGGAGTCCCTTGTAGAAAAAGAGCGTTACCATGTGGTAGGC
>JAFPRF010000113.1 GCA_017400965.1 Lachnospiraceae bacterium | reverse complement strand
TCCCTGGTCGATGCCTTTACGTTTTCGCTTCCGTTTAATACGCGGGAGACGGTGGCGATGGATACGCCGGCTTTTTTGGAAATGTCATATATGGTCAGTGCCATGGTTTTGGGTACTCCTCTGTGACATTTTTTACATTTTAGTGTAAGCAGTTACAAAATACGCTTACATTATAACGCAAGGTCAACGCAAAATCAAGAATGAAAAATAATAATTTTTCTATTGACTTCCAAGGAATTTGGTGTAAGAATAATAAATGAAACCGCTTACATAAATGCACGAAAAATCGATGTCATTTTGTAAGCATCCATGAAAAAAGAATTGGGAAAGGCGAAAAGAGCTATGGAAAGAATTAACAGAGCAATGACTAAGAAGGTGGAAAGACCTGTGAAGGTCGTTCAGTTTGGAGAGGGGAATTTCCTTCGTGCCTTCGTGGATTACATGATCGACATTGCAAATGAAAGTGGAAAGTTTAACGGCGACGTGGTGATCGTTAAGCCGATCGAATATGGAACCCTGGATCGCTTCCATCAGCAGGAGTGCCAGTACACGGTGCAGCTTCGCGGCATGGTAGATGGCGAGCCTAAGAAGATCAATCGCGTGGTGACCAGCGTTGCAGATGCCGTAGATCCCTATACCGAGTATGCAAAGTATGAAAGCCTTGCTAAGATCGACACGCTTCGATTTGTTGTTTCCAATACGACCGAGGCAGGTATCGTTTATGATGCTACCGATGCGTTTGCCCTTTGCCCGCCGAAGTCCTATCCCGGAAAGCTTTGTAAGTTTCTGTATGAGAGATTCAAGGCGTTTAACGGCGACATGTCCAAGGGGCTTGTGATGCTTCCCGTAGAGCTGATCGATGACAACGGCATTCATTTAAGAGAATGCGTTCTGCAGCAGGTACAAAACTGGAACCTTGGCGATGACTTTAAGAAGTGGGTGGAAGAGGCCTGCGTATTCACCTCGACCTTGGTAGACCGCATCGTAACCGGTTATCCGAAGGATGAGGCGGCGCAGCTTTGCGAGGAATTCGGCTACCAGGATGATCTGATCGTGACTGGCGAGCCTTTCGCGCTCTGGGTCATCGAAAGCGCAAAGGATATTAGCGAAGAGCTTCCGCTTCCCGCAGCCGGACTTCCCGTGATCTATACCGACAATCAAAAGCCTTACAAGCAAAGAAAGGTTCGCATCTTAAACGGTGCACACACCTCCTTTGTATTGGCTTCCTACCTTTGCGGTAATGACATCGTTCTGGAATCCATGAACGATCCCGTGATTCTTGACTTCATTAAGAAGACGATCTTCGACGAAGTGATCCCGACCCTGACCCTTCCGAAGGCAGACCTTGAGTCCTTCGCACAGGCAGTGCTCGGCAGATTCAATAACCCCTTCGTAAAACATGCACTTTTGTCTATTTCCCTGAACTCCGTATCCAAGTGGAGAGCAAGATGCATGCCGAGCTTCCTTGGCTACATTGAGAAAAACGGTACCCTTCCAAAGCACCTGACCTTCTCCATGGCAGCGCTCCTTGCCTTCTACACGGGCTCTGAGATCCGCGACAAGGCGCTGATCGGACATCGCGGCGCGCAGGAATACAACATCCTCGACGACGCTGCCGTGCTTGAGTTCTTCGCTGCAAACAGCGGTAAGAGCGCTGAGGAATACGCGAAGGCAGTCCTTTCCAATGAGAGCTTCTGGGGCCAGGATCTGAGCGCCCTTCCCGGCGTGACCGATGCCGTTGCAGGGTACCTGAACAAAATCCGCAAGGACGGCATGCGTGCGGCAGTTGAGGCCCTGTAAGAATCGGATCGCATTTAAGGAGAACCTTTCATGAAGGATTATATCAAGATACACCAGGCGGACAACGTCATTGTTGCATTAAAGGACCTCACCGCCGGAACGGCGCTTTCCCTTGAGGACGGCACCGTCGTAACCACCTTGGAGGATATCCCCGCGGGTCACAAGCTGGCGATCCGTGACATCCCTGAGGGCGGCGACGTGATCAAGTACGGTTACCGCATCGGTAACGCGCAGGCAGCGGTAAAGACCGGTGCCTGGGTGCACGTACATAACCTAAAGACGGCACTTGGAGATTTGCTCGAATACACCTACGAGCCCGTACAAACGCCTGATGCGCAAGGCTCCATCGGCTGCGCTACCTTCCAAGGCTTCGAGAGAGCGGACGGAAAGGTTGGCGTTCGCAACGAGATCTGGGTCATCCCCACCGTGGGGTGCGTTAACAACGTGGCGACGGCCTTGGCGAAAAAGGCAAACGCTTACGTGCACGGCAACGTGGAAGAAGTCATCGCCTTCCCACACCCCTATGGCTGCTCCCAGATGGGAGACGATCAGGAGCACTCCCGCCAGATCCTCGCAGACCTCATCCGTCACCCCAACGCAGGTGGCGTTTTGGTACTCGGCCTAGGCTGTGAAAACAGCAGCATTCCAGTGCTGATGCCTTACCTTGGAGATTATGACAAGAGCCGCGTGCGCTTCCTGGTTTGTCAGGAGGTGGAAGATGAGATGGCAGAGGGAGAGAAGCTCCTGCGCGAACTCATCGATCAGGCTGCGGAGCTAAAGCGAAAGGAAATCCCGGCTTCCAAACTCATCATCGGCATGAAGTGCGGCGGCAGCGATGGATTCTCCGGCATCACCGCAAACCCGCTGGTTGGACGCTTTTCCGACCTCTTGACCGGCATGGGCGGCACCACCATCTTGACCGAAGTGCCTGAAATGTTCGGTGCCGAGACCATTCTCATGAACCGCTGTGAAACCAAAGAACTCTTTGATCAGACCGTGTGCCTGATCAATGATTTCAAGAACTACTATAAAGAAAATCACCAGACGATCTACGAGAATCCTTCGCCTGGCAACAAAAAGGGCGGCATCTCCACCTTGGAGGATAAGTCCCTTGGCTGTACCCAGAAGTCCGGCAGCGCACCTGTGAAAGGCGTCCTCGCCTACGGACAGATAGTAGAGACTCCGGGCCTCAACCTATTGTCGGCTCCTGGCAACGACCTCGTCGCAGCGACCGCCCTCGCGGCCAGCGGCGCCCAGATCGTCCTCTTCACCACCGGCCGCGGCACCCCCTTCGCCTCACCCGTCCCGACCGTCAAAATCTCCAGCAACAGCCGCCTCGCCGGCTACAAGAAAAACTGGATCGACTACAACGCCGGCACCCTCCTCGAGGACGCAGAGCTTTCGACCGAAGGCCAAAAACTTCTAAACTATGTCCTCACAGTAGCGTCCGGCCAAAAGGTCAAGAGCGAAATCGCTGGCTACCACGACATGGCGATCTTTAAACAAGGCGTAACCCTTTAGTACATTCAAAAGATACTTATAAATTGCTGTAACCCAGTGCCGCACGTTCACCTGGGCAGGCACGGCAAACAAGAAAAGGAGAGTAGAAAAATGTCATTTGTAAATAAGTTTTCGTTGGAAGGTAAAATTGCACTGGTGACGGGCGCGTCCTACGGG
>JAFPRF010000112.1 GCA_017400965.1 Lachnospiraceae bacterium | reverse complement strand
TTTGTTTTTAATGCTGCTGTGCCTTGCGGGATGTCACGGCGGACGCAAGCGCGCGCAATTTGAAGTTCCCAAGGAATTCGACACTTCCCGCGAGTTTGAGATCACGTTCTGGGCGAAGAATGACACGAATAAAACCCAGACAGAGATTTATCAGGCAGCCGCGAAGGCATTTGAGGAATGCTATCCCAACGTGCACGTGAACATCCGCTTGTATACCAATTATGGCGACATTTATAACGACGTGATCACGAACATCTCGACGGGTACGACGCCGAACGTCTGCATCACCTATCCGGATCACGTGGCAACCTATCTGACGGGCGACAATACGGTGGTTCCGCTGGACTCTCTGTTTACGGACCCGCGCTATGGACTCGGCGGCAGCAAGGTCGCCTTTGATTCCGTGAAGAAGTCCGAGATCGTACCGCAGTTTCTAAAGGAGTGCACCATTGGGGAGAATGTGTACGCGATCCCCTTCATGCGCTCCACGGAGGCCTGCTACGTCAATAAAACCTATGTGGAAAAGCTGGGATACGAACTGCCGGAGATCTTAACCTGGGACTTTGTCTGGGAGGTATCCGAGGCCGCCATGGCGCAGGATGCAAACGGCAATTTCCTGGTCAACGGCCAGAAGGTCATGATTCCGTTCATTTATAAGTCCACGGACAACATGATGATCCAGATGCTCCGTCAGGCGGGCATCGGGTACTCTGACGAAAATGGCGAGATCCAGATTTTTAATGATGATACGGCGCAGCTCCTAAAGACCATTTCGGAATATGGAAAGACGAAGGCTTTTTCCACCTTTAAGATTTCCGGCTATCCCGGTAATTTCCTGAACGCCGGCGAGTGCATCTTTGCCATCGATTCCACGGCAGGCGCGACCTGGATGGGCTCGAAGGCGCCGCTGATGGACATCAGCGCGGACAGAGTGGTTTCGTTCGAAACAGCCGTGCGCATGATCCCGCAGTTTGATCCAGAGCACCCGCAGATGATCTCTCAGGGTCCCTCTGTTTGCGTCTTTAACAAAGAGGATCCGCAGGAAGTGCTTGCTTCCTGGCTGTTCGCGCAGTTTCTCTTAACGGATGAGGTACAGATCGCTTACTCTGAAACCGAAGGTTACGTTCCAGTAACGACAAAGGCGCGTGAAACGGAGGAGTATCAGACCTACCTTTCGCTGGAAGGTGCGGATGACAAGGCGCATTATGACATTAAGCTCAAGGCATCAAAGCTCCTCTTGGAGAATACGCAGTACACCTTTGTGACGCCCGTCTTTAACGGCTCCGCGTCCCTGCGTGATGCTGCTGGGCAGCTCATTGAGAATTGCGTAAAGTCCGTTCGAAGAAAGCAGACCATTGATGATGCCTATATCGAAAAGCTCTATCAGGAGATGAATAGTCTGTATCGCCTTGACCAAATGGGCGGCGGAGAAGCAACGAAAAAAGACCTTGGACCTCTGCCGAAGACTGCCAAGATTTTGCTGGGAAGTCTGATCACGGTATGGTGTCTGCTTCTTTTGAATTCCGTGATCGCCTATGGAAAAAAGCGCGCAAAGGAAGCAAAAACTGCGGCAAAACAGGAAAAAATCTAAGAAAATTATGGAGATTATGCAAAATTAGGGCTTGGAAACGGTAAAAATTGTAAGAATCTGAGATTGCATTCTTGAAAAATGCCTTGTAAAATACCAAAGAATTCACTAAATAAGTAATTCTAGTTTTACTTAATGGAGAGGAAAAAAGAATGAAAAAGAAGATTTTTGCATTGTTACTTGCTGCTACCATGTCTTTCGCACTGGTTGCATGCGGCACTGAGAATCAGGCGAGCACCGAGGGTAGCTCCTCTGAGGTAAGCACGGAAGCTAGTTCCGACGCTGCATCCTCTGAAGAGTCTTCCGTTGAGGAGAGCACTGCAACCGAGAGCTCCGCAACCGAAAGCTCCGCAACCGAGAACTCCGCAGAGCCCGAGCAGGCAGTCATGTCTTATGCAGAGTATGTTGCAGCACAGGTTGACGATCCCGTTGTGATCGAAGCTTACGTGCAGGCAAACCAGAGCTGGTGGGATGGTAAGCTTACCGTTTACGCACAGGACAAGGATGGCGCATACTTCCTTTACAACATGGCTTGCGCATCTCAGGAAGAAGCTGACAAGCTGACCAAGGGCACGAAGATCAGAGTTTCTGGTTTCAAGGCTGAGTGGGAAGGCGAGGTTGAGATCGCTGACAGCACCTACGAGATCGTTGCTGGCGACAGCTTCATCGCAGAGCCCGTTGACGTAACCGAGCTTCTTGGCACGGATGCGCTGATCGAGAAGCAGAACCAGCTGGTTGCTTTTACCGGCATGACCGTTGAGAGCGAGGCTCTTTACAAGTGGGATGGTTCCGGTTCCGAAGGTGATGACCTGTACTTCAACGTTTCCGTAAATGGCAACACCTATACCTTCACCGTTGAGTCTTATCTTTGCGGCGCTGACACCGAAGTATATCAGGCAGTAAAGAACTTAAAGAAGGGTGACGTTGTTGACCTTGAGGGCTTCCTTTACTGGTATCAGGGCGTGAACCCTCACATCACTTCTTGCGTTGTGAAGTAATCGATCCAAAACAGAATAACAAAACTGACAATCCCGCGGACCACGTGCATGGCTCGCGGGATTTTTACGTTAGAGCACGCTGGCAGGAAAGTATTGAAAAATTGGGTTAAACGTGATGTAATATAAACAGATCGCTTTCTGGCGAACTGGAATGAATTATAAGGAGGGCATTTCATGGCAACGATTATTGGCGAAAACTTACCGAACATCCCTTGGGAGGACAGACCTGCCGGAAGTTCAGAAATTGTGTGGCGTTACAGCGGCAATCCCATTGTAAAGAGAGACCAGATCCCCGGATCAAACAGCATTTTTAACTCGGCAGTCGTGGCAAAGGACGGCGCGTTTGTCGGGATTTTTCGAAGTGACAATACGGCGATGGAGCAGCATCTGTTCCTCGGTAAGAGCGCGGATGCGATCCACTGGGAGATCGAAAGTGACCCCCTTCCCCTTTATGGCAAGGATGACAAGCAGTGCGGCGTGGCGTGCGGATATGATCCGAGAGTTTGCTGGATCGAGGATCGCTATTACGTAACCTGGTGTAATTCCTTCCATGGTCCCACCATCGGCGTGGCCTATTCTTTTGATTTTAAAAAGTTCTATCAGCTGGAAAATGCATTCCTGCCCTTTAACCGTAACGGCGTCATGTTCCCGAAGAAGATCGGTGGGAAGTTTATGATGCTTTCGAGACCAAGCGACAATGGACACACGCCCTTTGGTGACATGTTCCTGAGCCAAAGCCCTGACATGGAACACTGGGGATATCATCGTTACGTGATGCAGGCGCAGGGCTGGGCATGGACCAAGGTCGGCGCAGGCCCAATCCCCATTCTGACGAAGGAAGGGTGGCTTCTCATTTTCCATGGCGTTGGAACAACCTGTAACGGCATGATCTATTCCATGGGTGCTGCCATTTTGGACGAGAATGAGCCTTGGAAAGTGAAATATCGCTGCAAGCCTTACATTTTCCATCCTACGGCGCTGTACGAGTGCGTGGGCGACGTGCCGAACGTGACCTTCCCCTGTGCGACGCTGACGGATGCAGCGACTGGCCGAATTGCGATCTATTACGGCGCAGCGGACACGGTGGTAGGATTGGCCTTTACGCAGGTGGATGAGCTGATCGAATATATCAAAAAGAACGCTTGCTAAGATTTGAGTGAAATACGAAACGAATGGCGTGAAGTCTGGCGGAATTGCCCGGCTTCACGCTTTTTGTTTTTGGGCGGTTATGATATAATAAAAAAAGTTGTAACCAATGACAGAGAAACGTTGCTATATAGGGTGAAGGCCTTGAAAAGCTGAGGGGAGGAAGCTTTTGTGAATGATCAGGAAATTGTAGAGCTCTACTTATCAAGAAACGAAGATGCCATTAACCAAACAGCGCAAAAATATGGTCCGAGACTTCGAAATATAGCAAATCGCATTGTAAACAATGAGGAAACCGCAAAGGAATGCGAGAACGATACCTATTTGGAAGCTTGGAATCTTATTCCGCCGCATGAGCCAAGAGACTATCTGTTTGCTTTTGTTGGGAGGATCGTAAGACACGTTGCGCTGAACGTTTGTAAGAGGGAAGGCAGACAGAAAAGATTCGCGCTATACTGCGAACTGACGGAGGAGATGCAAGAGTGTCTTCCGGCGGATAATGACACGGAAGCGGAAGTGGAAGCAGGATACCTAAGCGGTTTGATCAACTCCTTTTTGGAGACCTGCTCCGACGAGCAGCAAGACATTTTTGTCAGGAGATATTGGTATTTCCATTCCGTTTCAGAAATTGCCGAAGCGTTGGACATATCGCAGAGTAAGGTGAAGACCACGCTGTTTCGGCTGCGCGGTGAGCTGAAGAAGCACTTGGAAAAAGGAGGGATCGAGGTATGAATGAGCATGATCTGTTAGATGCCGTCGGCGGCATCGATGGAAAATACGTAGATAAAGCAGGAAAGAAAAAGGCAAAGAAAAAGAAGTTTAAGGCATGGTATGCCGTAGGTTTGGCCGCGGCGGCTGCGCTGGTAGTGTTACTTGGAATCACCATCGCAAAGATGACGCAAAAAGACGGCGCAGAAACCACGCAGCAGGCGAAGGATCAAACGAAGCCTTCCAAGACGCAGGATGGCATTCAGAAGCCGACGCTCACCAATGTTGCATTTACGGTGGATTATGACGACGCGAGCGTGAGCTATACGCCTTCCGTTGCACCTTATCAGGCAAACGCAGACCTGAGTAATGTCAGGGACGCTGACAGATACTACTTTGTCGAGGAGGAGATAGAGAAGCTCGCGAAGAATAATTTCGTCGTAACCCAGGGCCAGAGCGCTGAATTCTTTGACATTTATGAGGGGAACCGTTACAGTCTGATACCGAACTTTATCACCACGGATTCCATGATGCACACCTATCATCTGTATTTTGCAATGCTGCAAAAAAAGGTGGAAAAGAATTCCCTTTGCGCGGCTGTAGAAAAGCTCTCAAGCGCGATGCTGGAGAATTCCAAGAAGCAGTATGAGGCCTTAAAGGGCAGTGAGTGGGAAGAGGCTGCAAAGCTCAACGTGGCATATTTTGGCATTGCAACGCGTCTGCTCGACGGTAAGGACCAGATCCCAGATTATGCATCGGACATCGTTGAGAAAGAGCTTCAAAAGATCATGAGCGCCTCTGGCATCGAGATGTCGCTGATCATGAACGACTATGAGGACTACTCCCAGTACAAGCCCAGAGGCTACTATGACGGAGATGAACAGCTTGAGAAATACTTCCGCGCGATGATGCTCTACGGTCACATGAATTTCATCCAGAAGTCCGAGACCAT
>JAFPRF010000111.1 GCA_017400965.1 Lachnospiraceae bacterium | reverse complement strand
GCCAAACTTCGTATCGTTCAGGCTTGCACTGGACAACATGCCGATGGAACCAGTTACCATGCTTGCTTCGTCGGAAAGGATGTCGCCGAACATGTTCTCAGTCAGGATGACGTCGAACTGTGCGGGATCCTTTACAAGCTGCATGGCGCAGTTGTCAACGAGCATATGCTCGAGGGTGACTTCGGGGTAATCCTTGGCAACCTCTTCCACTACCTTTCTCCAAAGTCTGGAGGAATCAAGAACGTTTGCCTTATCGACGCTGGTCACTTTCTTGCGACGCTTCATGGCGATGTCAAAGCCCTTGATGGCGATGCGACGAATCTCGTTTTCGTCGTAGGTCAAAGTATCAATGGCCTTCAGAACGCCGTTTTCTTCAATGGTCTTTCTCTCGCCAAAGTACAGGCCGCCAGTCAGCTCTCTCATGATCAGCATATCAAACCCCTTTGCACTGATCTCCTCCTTCAGGGGACAAGCGCCAGCCAGTTCGCTGTAGAGATACGCGGGGCGAAGGTTTGCGAAAAGATTCAGCGCCTTGCGGATCTTTAAGAGGCCTGCCTCGGGTCTAAGATTAGGAGGAAGCTTGTACCAAGGGGAAGTCGTCGTATTGCCGCCGATCGAACCCATCAGCACGGCGTCAGCAGCCTTTGCGGTAGCAATCGCTTCGTCCGTCAGGGGTACGCCGCAGGCATCAATCGATGCGCCGCCCATGAGAATATCCGTAAAATTCATTTTGTGACCATAAACCTCAGCCACTTTGTTTAAGACTTTTTTTGCCTCCGTGACGATCTCGGGACCAATCCCATCGCCGGGAATGCAGGTAATCTTTAATTCCATAGCTCCACTCCTCGAAATGCATATTTTTTGAATGACTATCGATATATTTTACAATATTTTGATAAGATTTTCAATAAATATTCGAAATAAAACCGCTTAACCTATGTCGGCTAAGCGGTCTTTTGAAATCTTATTATTCGTTTGCCTTCTCGACCTTGCTGATCGCAGATTTGTCCATCGGGATACGGCAGTTCTTATTGTTACCGAACTCAACGATCACGGTGTCGTCGGTGATGTCAATGATGATGCCGTAGAAACCGGAAGTCGTTAAAACGCAATCGCCTACCTCGAGGTTTGCAAGCATTCCAGCGATACGCTTACGCTCTTTGCTCTGCGGTCTGAAGATAAAGAACCAAATTGCCACGAAGAACAGGCCATATACAATTACCATGGAACCAAGTCCGCCCCACGCGGAAGCCATGCTAGCATCGGTTGATAAGAATAACATAATGAATTCCTCCAATTTTTCGTAATGTCACAAACATAGTTATCATACACGGAAAACCGAGGGAAGTCAAGTATCTCCTGCAGACATGGAATCGAGTTTGTGCTTCTTATATTCCGCGAAATTTCCGGCGTCGAGGGCGTCGCGGATCTCCTCCATCATCTTGTTGTAGAAATAGAGGTTGTGGATGACGCACATGCGCATGCCGAGCATCTCTTTTGCCTTTAGCAGATGCCGGATGTAAGCTCTGCTATAGCGGCGACAGGTCGGACACTGACAGCCCTCTTCGATGGGGCGAGAATCCAGTTCATATTTTGCGTTGAAGAGATTGATCTTTCCGTGGTTCGTATAGAGATGCGCATGTCGCCCGTTTCTCGTTGGGTAAACGCAATCAAAGAAGTCTACGCCGCGCTCTACCGCCTCAAGAATGTTCGCCGGCGTTCCAACCCCCATCAGGTAAGTCGGCTTATCCTTTGGCAGGAAAGGTACTACTTCTTCGAGCACGTGATACATCTCCTCATGTGTCTCTCCAACTGCCAAACCACCGACTGCATAACCATCCAGATCAAACTCAGAGATTCTCTTTGCATGCTCGATGCGGATGTCATCAAAGATCGCACCTTGATTGATGCCAAAGAGAAGCTGCGAAGGATTGACAGTATCTTCCAATCCGTTAAGGCGTGTCATTTCTGCCTTGCAGCGTGCAAGCCATCTTGTAGTACGATCCACGGATGCTTGAACATACTCTCTCTCCGCCTTGCTCGAAGGACACTCGTCGAAGGCCATGGCGATGGTGGAACCGAGATTCGACTGAATCTGCATGCTCTCCTCGGGCCCCATGAAAATCTTATGCCCGTCAATATGTGAATTGAAGAACACGCCCTCTTCCTTGATCTTTCGAAGACCAGCCAGGGAAAAGACCTGGAATCCACCGGAATCCGTTAAAATCGGGCGATTCCAACTCATAAAACGATGAAGACCGCCCAATTGCTTGATCACTTTATCGCCCGGTCTTACGTGAAGATGGTAGGTGTTGGAAAGCTGAACCTGCGTTCCAATCTGTTCCAGATCTTCGGTGGAGACGGCGCCCTTAATGGCGGCCACCGTTCCCACGTTCATAAATACCGGCGTTTGGATCACGCCATGAACGGTCTCAAACTGGGCGCGCTTAGCGCGCCCTTCTTCTTTCAAAATTGTGTACTTAGCCATGAAATCAAAAACCTATACCTCTAATAAATTGTCCACGTTTGTCTTATCGACGAAGCTGGAACGACACTTCATGTTCTCACTCGGAAGCGGCTCGCCGGTCACAAGCGTGTTGTACATC
Source organism: Lachnospiraceae bacterium (assembly GCA_017400965.1). Classification (GTDB taxonomy): domain Bacteria; phylum Bacillota; class Clostridia; order Lachnospirales; family Lachnospiraceae; genus Acetatifactor. The sequence goes on along the minus strand of JAFPRF010000111.1, from coordinate 2,779 downwards.
CAGATCACGGGATCATGACCCTGACCGAAGGGATCCTGACCAATGGCGTTGATGATGATGCCCTTCTTGATGTAGCGGTAAATCTCCTGCGAATGATCAAAGACGATCAGCTTCGCCTTGGACTTACTGTCTTCCACGGCCCTGGCAACGGCGGTCGGCGTACCAGTCGTAATGTAGATACCCTTTGTATCGGGATGCTCAGCGAGATACTCCATCGTCTGCTTGTAGTTCGCTTCGGCTTCGAATTCCGAAGGAACAAGGTCGAGAGTGATTCCGGGATACTTTTCCATCGCCTCACAGAAGGTATCGATACGAACCACGTTCGCAACCACTTCGCGGCTACCCTGCAAGACAAGGACGTCACCCTTCTTTCCAATGGCGTTTACCATGATCTTCGCTGCCAGCGTCGCAGCGTCTGCGAGATCCTGCTGGAATACGGCATTACGAAGCGAGGTATCCTTCACGTCATTGTTCAAAAGATAGATCTTCTTACCCTTTGCGACCAGGTCAACGATACGCTCCTGTACGGTTCCAACGAAGAAACCGGGAAGTACGTAACCGTCGAAATCCTCTTTGATCATGCGGTCCATGAGGCCGGGCATTTCCTGCGTCATGTCGGACCACTGCTTAAAGAATGCATAACGAACGATGGCACCGTGAGATTCAAGCTCCTTCTTCGCATAGATCGCGCCGCGGCGAACACCATGCCAAAACTCGTTGTCGTCGATACAGAACACGCCGATCTTAATCTTTCTCGTTGCCTTTTTCTTCGCGGGCTCCACGGAGGTCGTGAACTGACGAAGCAGCTTCTCCAGATCATTCAACATCAGATTCAAGTTGCCGGCGTTGTCGATAATGCTCTGCGATACTTCGGAAGTCTGTTCGGAAACCTGCGAAATTTCCTGCGTTCCGGAGGTGATCTCTTCTGAAGTGTAGTAAGCCTGCTCGGCACGCTCCTTGGTCAGAACGGAGTTCTGCGTGATCATGTCGATCTCAGAAAGGATGCCTTGCATCTTATCGTTGATGACGCCGGCCTGCGAGTCGATGTCATGGAACGAAGCGCTTACTGCGTCGAACTCCTTACGGCCTTCGTCAAAGGTCTCAACGGAATTCTGGATACAGCCAGCTACCTGATCACTACTCTCGATGATGTTGTCGAGAATGTCATTGATCGTGCCAATGCCTTCCTGCGTCTTCGCGGACATGACGCCCATCTCTTTTGCGACAACGGCGAAACCGCTGCCTGCCGCACCAACCCTTGCCGCCTCAATGGAAGCATTCAAAGCCAACATCTTCAAGGATTCGCTGATGCTGACAATAAATGCGCCGATCTCGTTGATTTCGTTGATCTTATCGCTAAACTCTTCGAGAATCTTTTCACTCATGTCGAGGTTCTCGGAAACCGTTGACATCTTCTGCTCATATTTTTCCATGCTGTCTACGCCGTTTTTACAGCTTTCCACGGACTTCTCCAGCAGTTTACCGATCTCCTTTACGGAACCGTCAATCTCCGTCATCTTTCCCGTATTGTCCTCGATCAAGTCAAGGCATGACTTTACGAGCTCGAGCTGCTCTTCGACTTTTCCCACGACACTAGAAAGGCTCTCTGAGATTCTCTGGCTACCCTCGCGGTTTAAGTCCGCGCCACCAGACAGCACGTCGATGGAATCCGAAAGGATCACGACATTGCTTTTTGTCGACTCGAGAAAGGTTAACATGTTGTTTTTAATGACATTCAAAGCGCCAGCCAGAGCGGCCATCGTATCCTTCCGCGAGCCGTCGACTTCGATGTCATCCAGGTCCATGCGCCGTTTCTTGATCAGATTCGCCTGCTTCATCAGCTCACGCTTATGCAGGGTCTCCCGAAGAATGTACAGCACAAGGAGAATAATGATAATGGTTTCCAATACAATAAAAATAGTTTGCATAGACTCTACCCCCATTATTAGATTTATTATACCATTTCACCTGTTTTTTTTCAATAAAAACCGTTGCCATCTCAGTGGAAACCCTTTATAATTCCCTTAAAGTATATTTTAGGAGCAAAACTATGGCAGGATCATCTTTCGGTACCATATTTCGCATCACAACCTGGGGTGAATCACACGGAAAAGCCCTCGGCGTTGTCGTGGACGGCTGCCCCGCGGGACTTACGCTTAGCGAGGAAGACATTCAAAAGTACCTCGACCGCAGAAAGCCAGGAACGAGCGCACTGACAACGCAGCGCAAGGAAGCTGACGAGGTTGAAATTTTATCGGGAATTTTTGAAGGGAAAACGACGGGAACACCTATTTCCATGATTGTTAGAAATACATCGCAGATTTCGGCGGATTACGGTGATATCGCCACCTACTATCGTCCGGGACATGCGGATTATACCTTTGATCAAAAATACGGTTTCAGGGATTATAGAGGTGGTGGAAGGTCTTCTGGAAGGGAAACGATCGGAAGGGTTGCCGCTGGGGCTATCGCTGCGAAGTTACTTGGAGAACTCGGCGTGACTGTTAAGGCGTATACGAAGTCTATTGGACCGATTTCGATTGATTACAGTTGCTATGATGAGGCACTGCGCCTCTCCACTCCCACTGCCATGCCTGACGCGGCCTCGAATGAAAAGGCTGTGGAATACCTCGCTAAGGCGCGTGAAGAGATGGACTCCGTTGGCGGATGCATGGAATGCGTTGTGGATGGTCTGCCCGCAGGTATTGGAGATCCCGTTTTTGAAAAATTGGATGCTAATCTGGCGAAGGCGATCATGTCGATCGGGGCCGTCAAAGCT
>JAFPRF010000110.1 GCA_017400965.1 Lachnospiraceae bacterium | reverse complement strand
CCTTAGAACCATCGGCTGCGTTCATGGCGCTACCCATGGCAGCGAACAGGTGAGAATTGTCGAGATCGACCGTGTGCTCTTCATCGAGCTTCAGCGTACGGATAAAGGCAACCTTCAGCTGATCCAAGAAGTGAAGTGGTCCGCCAAGGAACGCCACGTGACCACGGATCGGCTTACCGCAAGCAAGACCGGAGATCGTCTGATTCACTACTGCCTGGAAAATGGAAGCGGAGAGATCCTCCTTAGTCGCACCTTCGTTGATCAGGGGCTGGATGTCCGTCTTTGCGAACACGCCGCAACGAGCCGCGATCGTATATAGGGACTTATAACTTTTCGCATATTCATTCAAACCGGAAGCATCCGTCTGGATCAGGGAAGCCATCTGGTCGATAAAGGAGCCGGTACCGCCCGCGCAGATACCGTTCATGCGCTGCTCAACGTTACCGCCTTCGAAATAGATGATCTTCGCATCCTCGCCACCCAGCTCAATCGCTACGTCTGTTTTCGGGGCGAGCGTCTTCAGAGCGGTAGCAACGGCGATAACCTCCTGCGTAAAAGGTACTTGCAGGTGATTTGCAAGCGTCAGACCGCCGGATCCTGTGATCATGGGATAAAGCACGAGATTTCCGAGCTGTTCAAAAGCTTCCTGTAAAAGGGCAGAGAGCGTTTCTCGGATATTGGCATAGTGACGCCTGTAATCGGAGAAGAGAAGCTCGTTTTGTTTGCTTAGGATGGCAATCTTGACAGTTGTAGAACCAATGTCAATGCCAAGCGTTGCCTCAGTTAAGTTCTGTTGCATTTTATTCAAAAACCTTCCTTTAGACATTCTAATAGATTATACGACAAAAAGTATTAAAAATCAACGAACAATATCGATGGATTCCTTAAAAGAAAATAAATTCGTGTTTGCTCAGTTTACTTCTTTGCCCTAAGATGATAGAATAAGAGCTAGTTTGAGAATGTAAAGAAAAGAGTGATTATATGAGCAACTTTGAACGCAAATTTGGAAAATATGCAATCCCTAACCTGACCGTCATCCTGATCGGATGTTATGTCATTGGGTATCTGATGCAGCTGATCAATGCAAGCTTTTTGGATTTTCTGACGCTGGATGCCTATAAGATCCTGATCGAAGTCCAGGTATGGAGAATTTTCACCTGGATCATTGTTCCGCCGGATGATCTGAACATATTTACCCTTATCATGCTGATCTTTTACTACAGCATCGGTACGACAATGGAGAGAACCCTCGGCACCTATAAATACAACGTATTTCTGTTCCGAGGCATGCTTTTAACGACGCTGGCGTCCGTCCTTTGCTTTGGCATCTGCTATTTCTTCCCGAACGTGACCCTTTCCCTGTTCGGAGAAACGTACAGACCGCTTGTGACCCAGTGGCTCAACGAAGACCAACTCTATGTTCTGAAGATCCTCTACAGCGAGCTGGCGTACGTATTTAGCACCTATTACATCAACATTTCCATCTTCCTTGCCTTTGCCATTGTATATCCGGAAATGCAGGTGTATCTCATGTTTGTCATTCCCGTGAAGGTGAAGTGGCTCGGCATTTTGGACCTCGTTGTCATGCTGTACTCCTTCGTTGTTGGCAACATCTTCACGCGTTTTAGCGTTGGTGCGGCACTTATCAACATTGCCATCTTTTACACTAGCGTGCGCAACCTTGGCTACCTGAAGCCTAACCGCATCGTGCGCCGCGCGCAATTTGTCAAGAAAGTCCAGACCGCCCAGACCTACACTAAGCACAAATGCGCCATCTGCGGCCAGACCGAAAAAGACAACCCCGAGCTGGAATTCCGGTTCTGCTCCAAATGCAAGGGCAACTACGAATACTGCTCCGAACATTTATACACCCACGAACACATCAAATAATGGTAGCCCTCGGGGGTGGGGGTCACAAGTCTTTCCCAGGCACGTTCGCACTCCGGGTCCAGCGTAGCGGATACTAAGTCCGCTCGTGCTGCGCGTTGCTTCGCACGATACGCGTACTAAGTACCGACGCTTGGGACACGGGCCTGGGAAAGGCTTGTAACCCCTCCCCCTCGAGGTACTAAAATCCTATAGATTGTTGAGGCTAACTATGAACAAAGAAGTAGAATTCTCAAAAAAACTTGAAGAGATTAAAACTCTTGCGAGAGAGCAGGGTAATATGATCACGCAGGAGCAGGTACAAGAAGCCTTTGCCGAACTCGAACTATCTGGTGAGCAGATACAGATTGTATATGATTACTTGCTTCAGAGCAAAATCGGTATTGGACAGCACCTTGATCCCGAGGATTTTCTGACCGAGAAGGAGCAGGATTACTTGGAGTCATACTTGGCAGAGATCGAAGGCCTTGGTGACGTTACCGAAGGCGAAAAAGAAGCAATCACGCTTTCTGCGATGGCAGGGGATCCCGATGCACAGATGCGCCTAACGGAAGTTTATCTCAAAGAAGTACCTCAAATTGCCAAGCTTTACGCTGGGCAGGGCGTATTCTTAGAGGATCTGATTGGCGAGGGAAATGTGGCACTGACCATCGGTGTATCCATGCTTGGTAGCCAAGAGAACGCAAAAGAGGCACTCGGCATGCTCGGTAAGGTGATCATGGATGCCATGGAAAACCACATCCAAGAGAATGCTGATGCCAAAAAGATTGACGCCCGCGTAGCGCAAAAAGTTAACCTCGTAGCAGACAAGGCCAGAGAACTCTCCGAAGAACTCCGCCGCAACGTTACCGTGCAGGAACTCATGGAAGAAAGCGGCCTCTCTGAGAAAGCCATCCGCGATGCAGTTCGCATGAGCGGCTACAAGATTGAAGGCATCGACCTCTAAAACGGGAGAACACAACATGAACCTCCAAAACAAAACCAGCTACGAACCCGGCAAATACGTCATGCAGGACGTTGGCACCCTCTACGTCGGTACCAAATACACCTTTGAAGACATCCTCGAAAGCGAAGATATACCCTTCAAATTTCGCCTTCTTTGCGAACGCTACCTCCTCCCCGAGGCCGACCGCGAAGACACCCTCGAAACCACGCTATACTACCTTGACCCTAAAAGCTTTGTTGTAAAAATCCTCAAACAACTCAAAGCAAAAGTTAAGGTTAACGTCCTCGTAGCCAAGAAGGACAAGACAGAATACACCACCAAAAACCTAACCATTGACGAACTTGTAGCAATCTCCCCAGCCGAGAAAGAATCACAAGGTTTCGTCATCCAAGAATTATCAGTCAGCAAATTTGCCCTTATGGCATTTTAATACTATGGGATTTAGATAGCTCGAGCGAATAGGTTTCGCCAACTCCCAGAACAATTAGCCGGCAGCACTTAGTGAAACGGAGTCATCATGGGAGATCCCGAGGTCTGTTTGAGGAGCGAAGCTCCGAGTTGCCGAGGGATCGAGCACTCTATGATGACGAACGTTGAGCTTAGTGCAGTCCGAGCGTTCTGGGAGTTGGCGGGACCCATTCGCGAGTTATTCGAAAGTAAAGGAGAAACGACATGAAACTAGAAGATTGTAAGGCCTACGAGTTGCTGAAGGAACAGGAGATCGAGATTGGCTCGTTTAAGACAAAAGCCCTGATTTTGAAACATAAGAAGACCGGGGCTAGAATTGCCCTGCTTGAGAATGACGACGAAAATAAAGTGTTCTATGTTGGCTTCAGGACCCCTCCCAAGGATTCCACCGGCGTAGCTCACATCCTTGAGCACAGCGTTCTTTGCGGCTCCGAGAAATACCCCTTAAAGGACCCTTTCGTTGAGCTCGTGAAGGGTTCCCTCAACACCTTCCTTAACGCCATGACCTACCCGGATAAGACTGTTTACCCTGTGGCCAGCTGCAACGATCAGGATTTCCAGAACCTTATCGACGTCTACCTTGACGCCGTATTCCATCCCAATATCTACAAGAAAAAGGCCATCTTCCTTCAGGAGGGCTGGCACTACGAGATGGATGATGACGGAAAACTGACCTACAATGGCGTTGTTTACAACGAAATGAAGGGCGCGTTTTCTGACGCAGACGAGATTCTTTTCCGTGAGATGCAGACTGCGCTGTATCCCGATACCTCCTACGGCGTGGAATCAGGTGGTGATCCCAAGAACATCCCTGACCTCACCTACGAGGATTTCCTGGCGTTCCACTCCAAATTCTATCATCCGTCCAACAGCTACATCTACCTTTACGGTAACATGGACATGGCTGAAAAACTGAATTACATTGACCGCGAGTACCTCTCGAAGTACGACCGGATCGAAGTGGACTCCGAAATCAAGCTTCAGAAGGCTTTTGACGAGCCTCGTCGCATCGTCAAGGACTACCCCGTAGATGAGGATGAAGACCTAGAAGAGAAGTCCTACCTCTCCGTAAACTATTCCGTGGGTGATAACCTTGATCCCGCGCAGGTGCTGGCCTTCCAGATCCTTGACCGCGTACTCTGCAACATCAACGGCGCGCCCTTAAAGACGGCGCTCTTTGACGCAGGCATTGGCAGCGACGTTTACAGCATGTACGATAACGGCATCAAGCAGCCCTCCTTCAGCATTGTGGCAAAGGATGCAAGCGCAGAGCGCGAAGAGGAATTCCTGAAGATCGTTCGTACCACGCTTGAAAAAGTTGTAAAGGATGGCCTCGATAAGAGGGCCCTTAAGGCAGCGTTGAACATCTATGAATTCAAATATCTGGAGGCAGATTACGGCCGCTTCCCGAAGGGACTCATGTACGGTCTGCAGCTCCTTGATACCTGGCTTCATGATGACTTAAAGCCCTTCGTACACATTGATGCGAATCATGCCTTTGCGTTCCTTCGCGAGCAGGTAGAGACGCATTATTTCGAGGATCTGATCCAGAAGTACCTGCTTGACAATAACCACAAAGCCATTCTGATCATGAACCCCAAGGCAGGGCTTTTGGAGGAGAATGAGAAGGCACTGGCTGATAAGCTTGCAAAGATCCGTAGCGAGATGAATGAAGCAGACATCGCGAAGATCAAGGACGATACTGCAGCGCTGAAAGCCTTCCAAGACCGTGAGGATACGGAAGAAGAGCTCTTGCTTCTGCCTATGTTAAAACGCGAAGATTTAGGAAAGAAGGCAGCGCAGATCGCGAATGAAATCCGCAATGTGAATGGAACGGAATTCATCTTCCATGACATCTTTACCAATGGCGTAGGGTATCTCAGTATCGGCTTTGACCTTATGAACATACCGGAGGAGTACTTCCCTTACGTTGGCATCCTTCGCATGATGCTCTTTGACGTCAGCACCGAGAATTACACCTATGGCGATCTGACCAATGAGATCGATCTTTATGCAGGCGGAATGAATGCGCAGACCTCCGTCACGAATAAGTATCGTAATCCCGAGGATTGCAGGTGCTTTTTCCTCATCAATACGAAATATACCTACAACAATCTGAGCAAGGTTCTCGAGCTTATTCGTGAGGTGATCCTTACCAGTAAGTACGATGATGAGAAGAGACTCTTGGAGATCCTTCGTGAGTACAAGGTTGGCACGCAGCAGTCCATGATCTCAGCGGGTCACTCCTTGGCAGCAACCAGAGCTTTATCCTATGACAATATTGGCACCGCATATCTTGACGTGCTTTCAAAGCTTTCGCTGTACAGACTCGCCAGCGATATCGAAGAGCATTTCGACGCGAAGAAAGCGGAGCTTACCGAAAAACTGATGACCCTTGCAAAGATGGTCTTCAGACCCGAGAATCTGCGTTTTGACTTTACGGGTGCAAGAGAAGAGCTGCCCTCATTGGAAGCTGGATTGGATGCGCTTAAAGCACAGCTCTTTACCTGTGACGTGCAGAAGGGAAGCTTTGTACCGAAGCTCGAGAAGAAGAACGAAGGCTTTATGGAACCTAGCCAGGTGAACTACGTATGCCGCGCAGGTAACTATCGAAAGAAGGGACTTCCCTATGACGGTAGTCTACGCGCGCTGAAGGTCATGATGGGTTATGAGTATCTTTGGATGAACGTGCGCGTACGCGGCGGTGCATATGGATGTATGTGCGGTTTTGCAACGACCGGTGAAAGCTACTTCGTATCCTACAGAGACCCGAACATTGGAAAGACCGT
>JAFPRF010000014.1 GCA_017400965.1 Lachnospiraceae bacterium | reverse complement strand
CCCCAAAGACCGCGAAAGGGATAACTGATCTCTCCGTAAACTCCCGTCTTTTCAATGATCTGCCCATTGGGCGCGCATACTTCGCCGAGCTTTCCAACATGCCATGTTCTGCTTCCATCGTCCATGCGGCAATACTCCACCCGGCTTCCCGAAACATTGTAGACCGTGTAGTTTTCCAGCTTCACCTGCCCGCAGATGAGCTTTTGATTCTCGCACTCCCAATTCTCATCCAGCCGCAGATTCGCCTTGAGAGACATGAGGTATTGCGCATAGGCGCTTTCCGCATCAGCGATCCGCACCGTATGACTGATCCCGTATTCCTCAAGGTCAATCAGTGCACTGGCAAGTCCCGAAGCCGCAAGTGCATCCTCCATGTAGCTCGAAGAGGACCGTACCATCTCCATCTGCAAAAAGCCAACGAGAAGCACCGCCAAAAACAAACTGAAAAACAACCCCGAGACCAGCGTGATCGTGCCCTCATCCTGCTCCAAGCCCCATTCAATGCTTCGCCGTAGACACGCGTTTTTCCTCAAATGCATGCTCTCCTCCGATCTTCCCAGAAATGCGCAGCGTGATCTGTGCGCCATAGCCCACGGGCGTGCGCGTGGTTCCCTCAAGGCTGACCTCCAATATCTCTAACTCCGCAAGGTCGTTTCGAAGCGCTGCCTCGTCCTCGGGCGTTAAATACCCCACCGTCTCCATGCGAAGCACGTAGGTCCGCGCCAGTTGTCCCACCATGGTCTTTTGGTTCACGAGCTTCACGCAGCTAAGGAATGCGATCATCACCGTCGTCATGCCTAGGATGCAGAGCAGTACGGACAGGAGGTCGCCGATGCTCCCCTCCTGTCTGCTCTTAAGGTGCTTCCATGTCGCTGCAAATCCCAGTTTCATGGCGGTCCTCCCCTTACTTACCGGTCAGAATGCTCGTCGCCTGCGTCTGCATGGAGCCTACGATGCTTGTAATAAAGGTCGCAAGGCTATCCTTCATCACAACGCAAAGAAGCAGCGCGATAATGCAAAGACCAACCGTTACAAGGATACCGTCGATCCCGGGGTCCGTCGCCATGGCGCAGTGCTTTGCGCTTACGGCAAACCCATTTGCCTTCTCCCTGACTCTAACGGCCACGCCGCAAAGCCAAGCCCAAACTACCTCACATACCGCATAAAACTCTTTCATGTTCCTTCTCCTTTTCTTTTTGTTTTTTTAGAACTGTGTTGCCGCCGCAAACATTTGCGTGACGCAGGCATAGAGCACAACGCCCATCACGGCAACCAAGATCCCCAACTGATAAAACGTAACGCTTCGGTCCAGTGCCTCCTTCTTTTGGCTAAGTACCGAGGCTTCCATGTCCTTGATCTGCTCCGAAAGGTCACTTAACAGATCTACGGACTGCCCGGATTCCATGGCCTGCAGGATGATCATGCAGAGGGAATCCACGTACCGATTGTCGAATTTCCCTTGAAACTTCTCGAGGGCCTGCCCCAAATCAGAGCGCATCACGAGGTCTCCCGCGAGCTCCAAAAGTGCCTGTTTTAGTCTCTTTTCATGCACGCTGCCGTAAAGCTCCGCCAGCGCATCCGTCACAAACACCCCCGCTCTCGTCTGGATCTCTAGCGAGTGATACATGTGCTTTAGGTCTGGAAGCATCCGCAGGTTGTCCCGCGAATTCAGGTAAAGCACTAGCCCTGACGGAAGGAAAAACAGCGCCGCACCGCCCAGTATTCCATAGGCAGGGGACATCATAGTCAATATCCCAAAGCCTGCTGCCGCGAGCAGGATCCGCACCGCTAAAAAACTCATTGGGCCAACCTGTTTCCCGACGTGAAACTTCGCGCCGTTTCGCGTTAGCCAAGCCTGCGTCCTGCCATACCAGGCAAGCTCCTTTCCCTTCTGCGCCATCCGCTCCATGGTTCCCGCCGCGCCTGCACGTTGCCGTTTGCTTTTCCAAGTCCCCGACACCCCGAGCGTCAAAACCCACAAAAAAGTGACCCCACTGACCGCCAGCGCACAGAGCCGCAAATCACTAAAACCTTCTCCCATTCCCTAACTCTCCATGTGATAGACCTGCATCGCGAATAAAAAGACGATCGCTCCAACCATTCCCAGCGCGATGCGACCGGGGATCGAAGTAAACAAAATGCTCCAGATGGAAGTCTCCAAAAGGCCGTTAACAATGAGAAGCGCAAACACGCTCATGCCAAGAAGCAATAGCATGTTGATCCCCGCCTCACGAAGGAGACTCTTTCGCTCCCTGCCGCTTTTTAGGAACTCTCTGACGCTCCGCCTGCTAAACTGCACGAGCACCGAGAAATCCGCGCTGTATCTGCTGCTGACCTCGATATTTCGTACGAGCTCTTTAAACTGCGGGTGTTCGATCTTATCTGCGAGAGATAACAGCGCCATCCCCACGTCACCCGTGGTCTGGGCCTCCACGCAGCACTGCTCGAGAGCACTTTGCAACGGTTCATCCAGGTACTTTCCGATCTGTGCGAACACGCCGATCACGTCGCCGCTTGTCATGCTGTAGTTCCCCAAAAAATCCAGCAGCTTCATCAGGTTGTCGCCCACGGCATGCATCTCCATGGCCTTTCCCACGGTGATGATCCCCCAGGCCGCCGCCAGAAGCAGCAGAATCCCAACGCACCCGCCGAACAGACCGCCAAGCAGCGTCCCCGTAAGAAAGCAGACCGCGCCGGCCAGCACCATGCAAAGCACAAAGCTCTCCGCTCCGAGGAACGGAAATCTGCGCTTCAGGCCGCTGTAACAAAGCTGACGCTCTAAGAAAAACCAAAAGCCTTCCTCCCCCTCCAGCTTCGAAAGCCGGCTCCTGCTCTCCAAAAGGCGCCTTCGCACCGCATCGTCAACGCTCCGCTTGGTCCTTTGCAAAAGCCCTTGCAGCGCCCGGATCCTCCCCATGCGTAGGAACAGTAAAAAGAATCCCAGCCAGGTAAACCCTACGATCAGCCACCAAACCTTCTCCATTCCAAATCCTCCAATTTCCAAACCTACCCGATCAGCCTCTCGTATTTCAAGTCCCGCTTTTCGTAATCCCAACCAGTACAGGCGTAGACCTGCTTTACCTTGTAGTGCTCCATAAAGACCACGGTGCTAAAGCACTGCATCATTTTCATGAGCTCGTCCCTCGTGTACTTACTCTCATACAGGCAATAGTCCACCAACTTTTCCAGCGCCTTATCCGCAGACGGCGCATGGATCGTCGCCGCACAGAGCTGGCCCGTGTATGCCGCATTCAGAAGATACAACGCCTCTTCGCCCTTGACCTCTCCGATAATGAAAAAATCAACGTCCATCGTTAATCCCGCGATGCTAATGTCCTTCAAATCGTAGTTGACTTGGCTTTCACCAGCGCCTGGGAGCGAGTGCAGAAACATCATGTCCGGGTGATGCATGGTCGTCAGCTCATCCGCCTGTTGGGTCACGAGCACGGCCACGTTGTCAGGCAGCGTCTCCTTCAGCGCATTTAAGAGCGTCGTCTTGCCAGAGCTGTTACCACCGCAAATTAGCGTAGATCCGCTTCGAAACCGAAGCGCCAGCATCTCCGCCGTCTCTCGGTCTAGCATCTCCCGCTCCATCAGCTTTTTCAGCATGGGGAAATCCTTGGGCACCTTTCGGATGCACAGATACGGCTGCGTATAGGTATTGACCAGGGGCATGCTCACGGTAAAGCGCAGGATAAAATTAGGGTGACTGTCGTTGTCCGTAAAGCGCTGGATCGCGTTGACGTTACTCACGTTCACCTGGTTCTTGGTCGCGACGTAATCCACGAATTGCCGATACTCTTTCTCCGACGAAAAGCTCACGCCGGCATCCATTCGCTGCCCTAAGCGCTTGACGCGGATATTGTCATAGCCCACGACGCGAATGTCCGAAATCTCATCGTCGTCGATCAGCGGTGACAGAATGGAATATCCAAAAACATACTGTTCAAAGCTCTCCAACAGTTTTTCCATCGCATTCGCGCTTGCCGGATAGTAGTGCGCAATGTGCCCGCGCACCTCCTCCAAAAAGTCTTCGCGGCTCATGCTTCCCTTTTTCACCTGCATCAGTACCGTCTGCTTCTGCGTCAGGTAATCCTGCACCAACTCCGATAACTGTCCCTGAACGGCCTTTGTCTCCTCGCCGGGTGCCTTACTCGAATTCATTCCGATCCATCCTCCTTCCGACAGGCAGATCACGCCATTTTCGAAAAACGGGCCCATTTCCCGAATTTTGGGCGCAAAAAATACACCTGTCGTTTGCACTTATAACCTTGGATTTCTTGGCTGAGATGCCAGAATTTAGAACTCGAAGATTGCGTTCCCTTCGAGGTAATGCCACTTTACAACGTAAATCTCGCGCTGTCAATACGCTGTGCGTAATTCATCGAATTTCGTCTTTTTGCCGAATTTTTGCTTCTTGATTTTTGTCTGAAGTATGATATGATATTGAAGTATAAGGATTTGCGACATGTCAAAGCCTCGAAATTTCGGGGCAAAAAAATATGGGAGAACCACTTATGGAAACGTTATTTCTGCTTGGCGGAGGCCTACTCATCATCATTATAGCCGTTGTCATTTCCGTCGTCAGCTCCGTTGTCAGCGCCATCGCAGCGGATCAGGATGATACTGAGGAATAAAAATAGGCGAGCGCCCGAATGGGTACTCGCCTTTTCTATTCCATTTTTTACAGCTCGTCCAACGCGCCGTAGGTCACCTGACGCAATTTTCGTACGATCTGTACGTTTCCGAAATCTCCCCGCTGCACAAAATACAAAAATACCAGCTGGTCCTTCGGGTCCATCACAACAAAGTTCCCCGTCCAGCCATCCCAGCCAAAGACGCCCTCGTTGCCGAAAAGCCCCTCCGTCACGGGATCAAGCAGCGTTCTCATCAGGCATCCGTAACCAAAGCCATCCACCGCGTTCCAGTAGCAATTCTCCTTCTGCCGATCGCTCAGCGCATCCTTTTGCATAAACGCCACCGTGCGGCTTCCGAGAATCCTCTTGCCATTATAAATGCCGCCCTGGATCATCATCTGCGCGAAGTGCGCATAGTCGTCCAAGGTCGAAACCAGGCCCGCGCCGCCGGATTCAAATTCTACGTCCTCGCCGTAATACACCGCGAGGTGGCAATCCAGCGATGGCGCGATCTTGCCCTGCTTCTGATCATATAAATAAATCTGCGCAAAGCGGTCCTTCTTCTCCTCGGGTACAAAAAAGCCCGTATCCTTCATGTCCAGGGGCTCAAAGATTTCTTTCTTCAAAAACTCGCCGTAGCGCATTCCCGAAACGGCCTCCACCATGGCACCTAAGATGTCGGCGGAAAGCCCGTACATCCACTTCTCACCAGGCTGGAAGCAGGTTGGAACCTTCGCGATCTCCCTTACGTAATCCCGCGTCGTCACCTTTTCTCCCTTAAGGCGCCTCTCCACCAACTCCCCAAAGAGCTTTGCGATGCGCCGTCCGGGCTCATGCGAATCGTCTGGATAGGGAATCCCGCTGGTCATGTTCAGGAGGTCCCAGATCGTTATCGGGCGGTTCATCGCCACCTCTTTGCCGTCCTGCCAAACCTTCGTCTCCCAAAACTCCGGCAGATAATAGGCAACCGGGTCATGCAGGTCGATCAGCCCTCTCTCCGCCAGTATCATCACTGCTACGGCAGTCACGGGCTTCGTCATGGAAAAAAGGCGAATGATCGTATCCCGCTGCATGGGCTTGCCCTTCTCCTTGTCCGCAAGGCCATAGGCGCCGTAATAAATCTCTTTTCCGTTATGCAAAACCAAAGCGCTCGCGCCGGGGAGATTTCCCGCCTCCACTTCCTTTTTCAGCACCTGGTTCATAATCCCCAAATAATTCTTCATAAAAAATCCCTCCAAAAAAGGCCTGTCTTCCAGTTTACTTTACTAGAAAACAGGCCCTTAGGTCAATGGTTTTTCTTGCAGAATTACTTCTTCAGGGTAACCTCAAGAAGCACAACGCTTCTAGCGGGAAGCTCGAAGGAAAGGCCATCCTTGGTCACGGTCACGTCGTCGAATGCTGCGCTCTGAACCTTGTTGGGTGCCTTGAAGGTATTGTGTGCATCCATCTTACCAGTAACGATCTGACCCTTCACGCTCTTTACCTTAGGCAGTGCCACTTCCATGGTCTCTGCCTCGTCGAGGGAGAGGTTCGTCAGGGTGACGTAAAGCTTACCCTTCTCGTCAACGGTCACGGACTCGGTCAGCTTCTTCGCCTTAGAGTTGCCAAGACCAACTTCGGTGTTACCGGTCAAGGTGGACTCTACGAGGTCGTTGTCCTGATGTACCTTGTACAGGTTGAATACGTGCCAGGTCGGGGTCTTCACCATCTTCTTGCCCTCAGTCAGGATCACGGACTGCAGCACGTTCACCATCTGTGCGATGTTCGCCATCTTCACGCGGTCGCAGTTCTTGTTGAAGAGGTTCAGGTTAATACCAGCTACCAGAGCGTCTCTGATGGTGTTCTGCTGATACAGGAAGCCAGGGTTCGTGCCGGGCTCAACGTCATACCAGGTACCCCACTCATCGATCATCATGCCAATCTTCTTGTCGGGGTCAAACTGATCCATGATGGCGCCATGACGCTGAATCAAGGTCTCCATGTACATGGTCTTCGCCATGGTGTTATACCATTCTTCCTTGGAGAAGTCCGTCGCGCTGCCCTTATGCTCCCAGGTGCCAGGCACGGTATAGTAGTGAAGGGACAGGCCATTCATGAAGCCAAAGCCATGATCAAAGCAGGTCTCCAGAACCTTCTCGGTCCAATGATAATCTCCGGCATTCGCGCCGCAGGCGATCTTTGCAATGGGATGCGCATTGTCATAGTTGCGAACGTAGGTCTGATATCTGCGGAACAGGTCTCCGTAGTACTCGGGACGCATGTTACCGCCGCAGCCCCAGTTCTCGTTGCCTACGCCAAAGTAATCAACAACCCAAGGCTCCTCGTGACCGTTTGCCTTACGCTGGTCAGCCATGGGGGACACGCCCTTGAAGGTCATGTACTCCACCCACTCGCTCATCTCCTGAACGGTGCCGCTGCCCACGTTGCCATTCACGTAGGTCTTACAGCCGAGCTGTCTGCAGAGCTCCATGAACTCATGCGTACCGAAGCTGTTGTCCTCGACAACGCCGCCCCAGTGGGTATTGATCATCTTCTTACGCTTTTCCTTAGGACCAATGCCGTCCTTCCAGTGATATTCGTCAGCAAAGCATCCGCCCGGCCAACGAAGAACGGGAACCTTGATCTCCTTGAGTGCCTCCACAACATCCTTACGCATGCCATTCACGTTCGGAATGTCAGAATTCTCCCCTACGTAGATTCCCTCATAGATGCATCTTCCAAGATGCTCTGAAAAATGTCCCTGAAGCTCGGGATTCACGTGTCCCTTTTTCACTTCAGGATTAATGAATAGCTTTGCCATAGTTTTTCCTCCGTACGATTTCGGCGTTTGCCGCCATGCATGTATACGCTTTCATTATTACTATAAGTGACTTTGCCGATAAAGTCAATGCCTCTTTTTATTTTGTAAATCGTTTTTTGTAAATCGTTTTTCCAGGTCTCGAAAAGGCCCACGAAAAAAGCGCCCCGGATCTCTCCGAGGCGCCGCATTTACGCTATTTGTTTGTTTTGCCTTGTCTTATGCCCAAGGATTCTCGGTGGGATAAGGAAGGGACTTAGGCTGGTTGTAGTTCAGATCCTCTACGGGAACGCCGATGTACTTGAATACTTCGTACAGAGCCTTTCCGAAGTGACCGAATGCAACTGCGCCGTGATGAGGGAAGTTCTTCTCGATCAGCACGTGACGATAGAATCTGCCCATCTCAGGGATTGCGAATACGCCGATGGAACCGAAGGACTGGGTACGAACGTCCAGAACCTCGCCCTGTGCGATGTATGCGCGGAGCTTGCAATCAGCGGTGGACTGCAGACGATAGAAGGTGATCTTTCCAGGAGCGATGTCGCCCTCGAGGGTTCCGTTGGTAACCTCGATAGGAAGCGCTCTTGCCATGATCTTCTGATACTTCATCTCGCAGAATGCCAGCTTCTTGGAGCAGGTATTGCCGCAGTGGAAGCCCATGAAGGTATCCTTGTGGGTGTAAGGGAACTTGCCCTCGATGGATGCCTTATACATGTCAGCAGGTACGGAGTTGTTGATGTCAAGCAGGGTAACGGCATCAGCGCTTACGCAGGTACCGATGAACTCGGACAGACATCCGTAAATGTCAACCT
>JAFPRF010000109.1 GCA_017400965.1 Lachnospiraceae bacterium | reverse complement strand
TCCGTCTCGTCAAAGTTCGGCATGAAATCTACCACGTCCTTATCGAGATCCGCAAGGAACGCTTCCTGTGTTACCTTCTGGAGTCTCGCCTCCGTATAACGCATGGCAGCGGCGCCGTCACCCTCGATGTTACCGAAGTTACCGTGGCCGTCGATGAGTGGCATGCCCTTCTTGAAATCCTGGCTCATGTTGACCAGCGCTTCGTAGATGGAGCTATCGCCGTGAGGATGGTATTTACCCATGGTATCGCCGACGATACGCGCGCTCTTACGATAGGGCTTATCGAATCTGATGCCGAGCTCATGCATGTCGTAGAGGGTTCTTCTCTGTACTGGCTTGAGGCCGTCGCGCACGTCCGGAAGGGCGCGGGCGATGATGACGCTCATGGCATAGTCGATAAAGGATTTTTGCATCTCCTCGGAATATTCCGTTCTGATAATGCGATCATTCTGATTCACGTTGATTTCCCCATTTCACTAAATGTCTAGTTCCGCTTCCCTTGCGTGGTCGTAGATGTAGGCCTTTCTGGGCGGCACTTCGGTGCCCATGAGAAGCTCCGTGATCTCACTGGCCATTCTGGCGTCCTCAATCTCCACCTGCTTCATCATGCGGGTCTCGGGATTGAGGGTCGTCTCCCAAAGCTGCTCGGCATCCATTTCGCCAAGTCCCTTGTATCTCTGCAGGGTAAAGGGCCCCTTGTGGGTTTTGCGGTATTTCTCGAGGGCTTTATCGTCGTAGAGGTACTGCTCCTCGCCCTTGCTCGGCATGGCCTTGTACAGGGGCGGCATTGCGATGTACACGTGCCCCTCAAAGATCAGCTCCGGCATAAAGCGGTAGAATAACGTCAAGAGTAGCGTTGAAATATGTGCGCCGTCCACGTCCGCGTCGGCCATGATGATGATCTTGTCATAGCGAAGCTTACTGATGTCGAAATCGTTGCCGTAGCCTTCCGAAAAACCACAGCCGAAGGCATTGATCATGGTCTTGATCTCGGCGTTAGCGAGGATCTTATCGATGCTGGCTTTTTCCACGTTGAGGATTTTACCGCGGATTGGCAGGATTGCCTGATACATGCGGTTTCTGGCAGTTTTGGCGCTGCCGCCTGCGGAATCACCCTCTACGATAAAGATCTCGCACTTGGAGGGCTCTTTGGACTCGCAGTTAGCAAGTTTTCCGTTAGAATCGAAGGAGTACTTCTGCTTCGTCAGCATGTTCGTCTTTGCCTTCTCTTCCGTCTTACGGATCTTTGCGGCCTTTTCCGCGCAACCGATGACGCTCTTTAGGATCTCAAGGTTACGGTCGAAGAAATGGACCACTTCATCGCCGGTGATCTTGCTGACCACCTTGGCAGCGTCCTGATTATCAAGTTTGGTCTTCGTCTGACCCTCAAATCTCGGATCGGGGTGCTTTAGGGAAACCACGGCGGTCATGCCATTACGCACGTCCGCGCCAGTGAAGTTCACGTCCTTATCTTTCAGAACGCCAAGCTCTCTCGCGTAGTTATTGATGACGGTGGTAAACATGGTTTTGAAACCAGTTAAGTGCGTACCGCCCTCAGAGTTATAAATATTATTACAGAAACCAAGCACGTTTTCATGAAATTCATTGACGTACTGGAACGCCACCTCGACGGAAATGCCCTCGCTTTCACCGGAGAAATAGATCACGTCATGGATGGTTTCCTTGGTTTTGTTCATGTCCTTGATGAAACCAACGATGCCTTCAGGCTCATGATAGGTGATCTGCTCCGCGCTTTCGGGGCGCTTGTCCTCATAGAGAATGGTCAGGCCAGGATTTAAGTAGGCTGTCTCATGGAGTCTGCTCTTGACCTCGTCCTCCTTAAAACGCGTGCGGTCGAAGATCGTATCGTCAGGGAGGAAATTGATCGTGGTACCAGTCTCACGGGTCTTCCCAACAACGGGAAGAAGTCCGGCCTGGAGCTGCGTCGTGGGAACGCCTCTCTCGTAGGTATCCTCATAGATGCAGCCGCCGAGCTTTACGCGAACTGTAAGGCGCGTTGACAATGCGTTCACGACCGAAGAACCTACGCCATGCAGACCGCCGCTGGTCTTGTAGGAGGAATTGTCGAATTTACCGCCGGCGTGCAGCGTTGTGAATACCAAACGCTCTGCGCTGATGCCCTTTTCATGCATGCCTACGGGGATGCCTCGACCATTGTCCGATACAGTTGCGGAACCGTCTGCTTCCAAAGTCACGTAAATCTTATCACAATACCCCGCCAGATGCTCATCCACGGAGTTGTCCAAAATCTCATAAATGAGGTGATTTAAGCCCTTGGTGGATACGCTGCCGATATACATGCCAGGGCGCTTTCGAACGGCCTCTAAGCCTTCCAGAACGGTGATGCTGGAAGCATTATACTTATTCGATTCAGCCATTTTCCCGTCAGTCCTCCTAATAACCCAATATGCATCTATTTTACCATAGATATTGTGGCTTTGCAAAGAAAAATCTACTAAATCATGGGATTTCGTCAATTTTTTGCATAATAAAAGAGCAAGAAGGGAAATACCCTCTTGCTCCATATGTTTTTTCTAAGAAATCTTCTTACAGCAGGCGATGGCAAGTGCGCCAGGACCGATGTGACAGGACACGCTTAAGGACAGCGGCGCCACGTAAACGTCATATCCCGGATATTGCTCCTGAAGCTCTTCCTTCAGTGCCATGGCTGCTTCTTCATTATGGGTGTGCGCGATCTGGATCCAAACGCCGCCCGGTGCTGGCGTGATCCCGCCAAAGCGCGTCTCGATGTCGTTCTTAATGGCACCCATCATGATGGATTTGCCCTGAGAGGTCGTTCTCGCCTTGGAGAAGGCATCTAGCTTCTCACCCTGGATCTGCAGAACGGGCTTGATCTTTAAGAGCGTTCCAATGGCTGCGGCCGCAGGGGTGATCCTTCCACCCTTTTTCAGGTATTGCAGGGTATCGAGCATAATGTAAATGCTACTGTTGAATTTATCTTTTACGAGGAAATCGGCGATCTGCGCGCCGCTCATGCCGCGCTCAGCGAGCTCCAATGCATCGAGGCAAGAGCGTCTTTGCGTTACGGAAATGCGCTGGTTGTCCACCACGTGCACTCTGCCCTCGTAATCCTCCGCAAGCATCATTGCGCTCTGACAGGAGCCGGAAAGGCCGCTGCTCATGGGAATGTGAATGATCTCATCATATTCCTTCAAAAGCTCATCCCAAAGCTTTAATACCTCCTCTGGGGAAGGCTGACTGGTGGAGATGCTCTCGCCGCCCTCGAGCTTTTGGTAAAACTCATCCTGAGTCAGGTTAATGTCCTCATAATACATCTCATCGCCGATCATGAAGGGCATGGGAAGTACGTAAATGCCTAATTCTTTTGCCTGCGCTTGGGTGATGCCACTGTTACTGTCGGTTACGATCGCAATTTTGCTCATAAAGGTTTGTACCATGCTTTCTCGTCATAAAATATAAGTCTAATTTACTATTAAATCGTTCTAAAGTCAACCGAATTCGCGCTTTCCCGTGCAAAGTGTTCGCGGAGTTTTCGATGTTCTGGATCAGACAGGTCGGGATCCTTCCCTATCAGGTCATCGACGATCTCACTGGTGGTTTTAAGAAGCTCTGCGTCATTATACACGTCGCCAATCCGAAAGGCGAAATCGCCACTCTGGCGCACACCGAAAAGGTCTCCAGGGCCGCGCAGCTTTAGGTCTTCGCTCGCTACGTAAAACCCGTCATTGGAGGTATTGAGGATCTGCAGACGGTCCATGACCTCCTTGGATTCATTGGTGCTCAGGAAAATGCAATAGCTTTGCGCCTCTCCTCTTCCAACGCGCCCGCGTAGCTGATGGAGCTGGGCAAGACCGAAGCGCTCCGCATTCTCCACCATCATGACGGTGGCATTCGGAACGTTGATGCCTACTTCAATAACCGTCGTGGAAACTAACACGTCAATGTTTTTCGCAGCAAAATCCTGCATGATGCGGTTCTTGTCCGCTGGCCGCATGCGACCATGCAAATGCGCAACGACAATGCCGGCAGGTAAGGCGCTTCTGAGCTTTTCCGCATAGGTGACAACGTCCTCGAGGTCCTCCATCTCTCCCTCTTCCACCTGAGGGCAGATGACATAGGCCTGATGACCCTGCGCAACCTGATCTGCAATGAATTTATAGGCCTTTGGACGAAAGGTAGTGCCGACGACGCAATTCTTGATCGGCAAGCGTCCCTCGGGTTTTTCTTTGATGACGGAAATCTGCAGATCTCCGTACAGAATGATCGCCAGAGTCCTGGGGATGGGGGTTGCGCTCATGACGAGCACGTGGGGTTTTAAGCCCTTCTCCGCCAAGGTTTCGCGTTGATGAACGCCAAAGCGGTGCTGCTCATCCGTAACCACCAGGGCGAGCTTTTGGTATTTGACCTTCTCTTGAATCAGCGTATGGGTGCCGATGATCAAATTAGCATCTCCCGAAGCGATGCGCTCGTAAGCGTCTCTTTTCTCCTTGGCGGTCATGGAACCGACAAGAAGCACGGGACGGAATGCCAGGTGATAGTTTTTCACGTCCTTGCAGACATTTTCATAGTGTTGCACGGCGAGAACTTCCGTCGGGGCCATCAATGCACCCTGGTAGCCATTTGCTACCGTCATGAGTAATGCTAAAAACGCAAGGATCGTCTTACCCGAACCTACGTCGCCCTGAATCAGGCGGTTCATGCAAAGAGGTCCTTCGAGGTCCTCACGGATCTCCTGCCATACCTGCTTTTGACCCTTTGTCAGGCGGTAAGGTAAGGATTCAATATAGCGGACGGTATCAGCCGTCTCGATCATGACGTACTCATTGGGCAGGCCTGTCGCAGCATCCTTATTGCGCCGGAGCTGAAGCAAAAATGAAAAGAATTCATCAAAGACAAAGCGCCTTCTGGCGAGGATTGCGTCGGATTCCTCCTGCGGGAAATGAATCTCGCGAAGGGCAGGTTCCAATTCGGGGATCTCCGCGCGTTGCATTAGGTCATCTGGAAGGTATTCCTCTTCTAGCGAAAGGTCCTGCCAGATGGTCTTGACGGCCTT
This sequence comes from Lachnospiraceae bacterium, assembly GCA_017400965.1. GTDB lineage: Bacteria > Bacillota > Clostridia > Lachnospirales > Lachnospiraceae > Acetatifactor. The sequence goes on along the minus strand of JAFPRF010000109.1, from coordinate 6,826 downwards.
TTGAATGCTTTGATTGGTCAGCCCCTTAGTTAGGGCGTATTTTGGCATGAGGAGCCCAGAGAGCTTCTCGTAATCCGCCGGCGAATACATGCGGGGCTGCTCCATGACAAAGGATGGACCCTTCGTCTGCACGATGCCGCGGAAGACGTAGACCATGCCGGGCTTTAGTATTTTCGATAAAAAGGGCATGTTAAAAAAGATCAGGGATAACAGGCCAGTCTCATCCCTGACCTCTAAGGTCGTCACCGAAAGCCTTTGGGTTTTGCGCATCAACGGCGTTTTCAGAACACGACCTAAGACGGCAGCCGTCTCGCCTGCGTTAAGCGATGCAATCTGCTTTGGCGCTTCAAAACGCTCGTAGCCCTTGGGATAATAATGCAAAAGGTCTCCCACGGTCGTGAGTCCTAGCTTTTGGTAGAGCTTAAAGCTTTTTTCACCGATGCCTTTGACTTGTAATAGGGAGGAATCGTAAGAATACAAGGAATTTCACCTCTCGAATTGGAAAACAGGGGCGATCCTGCCAATGCAAAAGCGCCCCTGTAAATGTCTTATTCTACGGATACCAGATAATAATAGATTGGCTGACCGCCGTTTTGCAACTCTACGTCGAGGTCGGGATAGCTGTCTGCGATCTTCTGACGCATTGTTTCCGCATCTGCCTCTGTAACATCGCTGCCATAGTAAACGCTGATGAGCTCGGAATCTGCATCTGCCATTGCTGCAACGGTCTTCAGAACGACGTCCGTCAGATCCTTACCGTTTGCGAGAATGCCATCATCGCCAACGCCCATGTAGTCGTCCTTCTTGATCTCCTTGTCGTCGATCACGGTATCTCTTACGGCATAAGTGATCTGGCCAGTTTTTACCTTACTGATCTCGCCGATCATGACCTCTTCATTCTCATCCACGGAAGACCCATCCATGTAATTGATCACAGCCGTGATGCCCTGCGGAATGGTCTTGGTCGGGATGACTAAGAGATTCTTATCCGTCATGAGCTCAGCAGCCTGTCTGGCGGCTAAGATAATGTTCTTATTGTTCGGCAGAATGAAGATGTTCTCTGCGTTTACCTGATCTACGGCGTCAAGAATGTCTGCCGTACTGGGGTTCATGGTCTGACCGCCCTCGATCACGTGGTCAACGCCGATGCTCTTAAAGATTTCACTTAAGCCTTCACCAGCGGAGATGGCGATGAAACCAACCTTCTTGGAAGGCTCAGCAGGCTTCTTAGGTGCTTCGGGCTTTGCAGCCTCTTCGGCCTTCTTAGCTGCTTTTGCGAGCTTTTCTTCCTGCTCTAGGCGCATGTTGTCGATCTTGATGTTTGCCAACTGACCGAACTTTAAGCCCTTTTGGATCGCAAGTCCGGGATCATTGGTATGTACGTGGATCTTTACGGTCTCGCCGTCGCATACGCAAACGATGGAGTCGCCGATGGATTCAAGGTAGGCCTTGAAATCCATTTCCGTCTTGATGTTAAAGTTCTTATTCAGAAGAATGATGAACTCCGTGCAATAACCGAATTTGATCTCAGCGGCTTCAGGTGCGGGCACATCGATCTTTTTCGCGGGAGCCTGCTCCTGCATGGAAAGGTCAATTTCTTTTCCAAGGAGCGCATCGTACGCGCCGGAGATCACTTCGATGAGACCCTGTCCGCCGGAGTCCACTACGCCTGCCTGTTTCAGTACAGGTAACAATTCAGGAGTCTGGCTCAGCACGTAACGACCATGCTCTAATACCTTCCCCATAAAGTCTTCAAGTATCGTAACGCCTTCTTCGTTTAATTCCTTTGCCTTATCGGCAATGCCCTTGGCCACCGTAAGAATGGTGCCCTCCTTGGGCTTCATAACTGCCTTGTACGCAGTCTCTACTGCTTTCTCGCAGGCTTCGCTAATGACGGCTACGTTAAGAGTGTTATACCCTTTGATGACCTTTGTAAGACCTCTGAACAGCTGGGAAAGGATAACGCCGGAATTTCCTCTGGCACCTCTCAGGGAGCCGCTGGAGATTGCCTTGCAGAGATCCTCCATGGAAGGGGCTTCGCCGAGGGCGGAAACCTCATTCGCTGCAGACATGATGGTCATCGTCATGTTGGTACCCGTATCTCCGTCGGGAACGGGAAATACGTTCAACTCATTAATGTATTCCTTCTTGCTTTCAAGGTTCTTTGCACCGGCCAAAAACATCTTGGAAAGCATCTTAGCATCGATTTCCTGGTAAGACACAACAAAATCCTCCTTAATCAATCACTCTTACGCCTTCAACGTAGATGTTAATTTTCTCAACCTCTAATCCGGTAAACTCTTCTACCTTATATTTTACGTTTCCGATCAGGTTGTCTGCAACGGCCACAATGCTGAGGCCGTAAGCAACGACTACGTGGAAATCCAGGATCAGCTTATGATTGCTGCCCACGGTCACCGTGATGCCCTTGCTGAGATTATCTGATTTTAAGATCCGCGCGAGTCCGTCACGAACGTTCGCTACGGTCATGCCCACGATGCCAAAGCATTCAACTGCCACGCTGCCGGCATACTGAGCGATCACGTCATTATTGATGGAAATACTGCCCATATGTGTATCGATGGAAGAACCCTTCATTGCCGCACCATACCTTTCTGTTTCCATTTTAGCGCATTACCGCACTATCTAGTACAATATAACGTCTTTTGGCGAAAAAATAAAGTTCAAAATGGAAAAATAATGATTTTCGTAAAAAAAAGTTTTTTTTGCTTGCTTTTTGTGAAGCTTTCTGCTATTATACAAATGTTGTGAAAAATTCGCGGCGTTAAGATTTGCTTAAGACGGGAGGTGTCAGTATGGCTAAGTGTGATATTTGTGGCAAGGGAGTTCATTATGGTAATAACGTAAGCCACTCTCATAGAAGAAGCAACGCAATTTGGAATCCTAACGTGAAGAGCGTAAAGTGCAAGGTTGACGGTGCTGCTAAGAAGCTTCACGTGTGCACCAGTTGCTTACGTTCCGGAGCTGTTGAGAGAGCTTAATCGCTAAACTTAAATGATGATTAAAAAGCGAGTTGGAATCTTCCATCTCGCTTTTATTCATTTTAAAACAAAAATAAGGCTTAGATCCGTTTTGGAACTAAGCCTTTGTTTGCTTACTCTTCTTCCTTCGGGAAGGCTGCGTCGAGCGCCTGCTCGTCACTGACTTCTGCGGGAGCCTGCTTCTTCTTATCGAGGAATTTGTCAACCATGTCGGGTACCATGTCGAGAACCTTGGTCACGGTATCCTGATTCTTCACGTTCACGAGCTTTACGCTGCCATTCTGGATCACGAGAACTGCGCTCGGGGTCATCTTTCCACCGATGCCGCCTGCACCGGTACCGCTCCCCTTGTTCGTATTGCTACCGGAACCTGCGCCAACGCCAAAGGTTACGTCCACCAAGGGAAGAATGATCGTATCACCGATCTTCGTTGCCTCGCCGACAACGGTCTTTGTGGATAATACCCCATTCATGCCACGAAGCAGGGATTCAACCACGCCTTGAAAATTCTCTTTGTCTGCCATAACTCCTCCGTTCCGTGCTTTCGCACCTTAAGATTTCTTACCTTCTGTATGTTTTTGCTGTTTTTTCTTTCTTTTTCGTCTTCTGCGACGCTTTTTCTTTGGCTCTTCTTCCAGGGCTTTTTCTGGATGCTTTTTGATGTCCAACTTTCTCTTCAAAATCTTAAAGCGTTTATCAAAAAGGATCCTCAGGCCGTCCCAAAGGATCGTAAAGACGTTAAAATGTCCTTTGACCATGAGCTCGCCCTCTAAGACTTTTCGCTCAAAGTCAGGGGTGAGTTCCAAGAAAAATCGTTTGGGATACAGCGATCTCACAACGCAATAGCCGCCGTAGACCTTTCCAGTCACGTCAGGTGTTTCAGCTCCAAATAAAAGCTTCCCGGTCACCTTGCGGGGCAAAAGATTTTTGATCACGTGAAGAAGTCTTGCCAATGCATCCTTCACAAAGGGCTTTGTATTACCGTCTTCCCAGAGTTCCTTGTAGAATACGACTTCATCCTTTAGCTTTTGCAGCTTTTCCTTGATGGGAACCTTGGGCTTTTTCTCTTTCTTCTTTTTCTGATCACTGGGAGATTCTGCTTTCGCTTCTTCTTCCTTCTGCTTGGCTACGGGTTCCTCCGCGCTTTCTGCGGCTTCGGGAGCCGTAGGTTCTTTGGGCTGATCCGCTTCCGTGCTTGGCGCATTTTCGGATTCGGTTACCGGCGACTTTGATGCGTCTTCATTTGAATCATCGGAGGATGAAGGTTCTTCCTTCGCATCCTTCTCTTTCTTTGGCTTCTTGGCGGGCTTATCTTTCTTCTCGTCTTTTCCGCCGAGGGTAAACCATGCGACCTTGATCACGAGCTTCCCAGGTTCCGGATAGTTAAAGAATACGCGAAGCAGTCCAAATAGCCAAGTGACTTTTGCATTTACAAACTTGCCCGAGCTGTCAATCTTTGCGTTAGCGCGGTAGAAAATCGGAAGAAATAATATGATCAGGAGCAAGGCAAGCAAAAGCAATATGATTCCTAACAGAACATAGCCTACGATTGCCATTGCAAAAACTCCCTTAACAAACAATCCTTTCTGACCGCAAGGCAATCCTCCGTCATCTGAATGATGAGGGAAATGGCATCTTCATGCGAATTCGCGATGCCAACAACCTTGAGCGGATGCTCCCCGTAAAAGGGCTGCGCCAAATATCTCGACGAAAGGATATCCACCTGATCGGAAGGGTTTTCCGGGAGGATCAGAAGAAACAAATTGGTCAGAAGTGGCTTGGTGCAAAGCTTTTCGGAAAGCTTTTCCAGATCCTCGCTTCCAAGGCCTTCCCCGTAATAAAGATTGGGGGAAAAGTCGATTGTTCTCTTCTTCCTCACGAGAAATAAGTCCTTAACCTTCAAACCTGTGATTACCCCATGCATTATTTTTCTTTAATTCCTGATACTCTGCGTAGGCTTTTTCGAGAATCTGCTTCTCATTTGCAAATTTCAGCAGATGATACGCCTCATGATACTTGTAAAAGCCGGAATCCATAAAGAATTCTTCCTTTTGCGGCTTGCTGTAATAGCTGTCCGCCATCATCAGATACCAGTGGACTTCCTTTTCCACGACATCCTCAGGAACCGTAAAGGTGTACTCGCTCTTGCCGACGTATTTCATGATCTCGGCCTTTGCGCCTGACTCCTCTAAAACCTCACGAAGCGCCGTCTGAGGATATTCCTCTCCCGCTTCCACGGTACCCTTGGGAAGAACCCAACCTTCATACTTGTTTCGAACGTTTTTATACAGTAGTAGAATCTTTCCTCGAAAGATAACGACCCCGCCACAGCTTGTTGCCTCAATCATTGCAATCCCTCCTGTCGGCGTGAAACACAACCTATGTCTAGTATAGTCTAAAACCACTTCCGATGCAAGTGTTTTTACTGTACGCCTGCCTTTTCGCGGCCGGTGGTATATTCACCGTAAGGGGGCTTGCCCTGAGGCACTTCATGACTTAGGAAAAAGCCTAGAACTTCTTTGCTTTCCGCCTGATTTTCCGTGGTGAACTGCAGGCGATACGGTAAGTTTTCCGGATATTTAGACAGTTCTCCGTGCAGGGAAAGGGGCACGCTGTTATAAATGACGTTGAAGCAATGCTGGCAATTGGTGAGGACGGGAAGCTTTTTATTCATTCGGTCAATGAGGCTTACGCTCTCATCCTTTCCCGTCTCCTTCTTACAGGCATGGTTTGTCTTTGCTACGCAGTTTGCTGAAAGCATCATGGGTATCCTTCCATAGACGATCTTCTCCCATGCAAAAGGAAGCGTCGCTAGCTTTGCCAGCTCGCTGCCATGCAGTTCTAAGGGAAGGCAACCGCCGGAGAGCTTTTTCGCCCAAAAAGAAAGGGCAGCACTATTCCAAAGATACAGGTTATGATCTCCGTAGATTTCGATATTGGAATGTCCCACAAAGTAACCGATGGCCTCAAGACTACCGCTGCAAATACCGCTAAACAAGCAATTTTTCTCAGAAAGGAAATTCGCAATCTCCTTCAGATAAGGGATATCCTTTGCACGGATCACCTCAGGTAACAGCAGGATCCATTTCGAATTTGGAAAGGCCTCATCAAGTTCTTTGCATAATTGCACGAGCTTTTCATTTCCGAGAACCAGATCTGCATAAACATAAATACGCCGAACACATTCCAAAGAAACCTTATATTTTGGAGACTGTGCGAAGTCCTTTAAGGCAAGGAGCTGTTCATAGGATCGCACGGAAATATGATAGGGGTGACGTGACGCCAAATTATGCATGTGTCAGTACCTCCTCTAGCTTTTGCAGAGCGTCTCTTCGAAGCTCATTGATGCCTTTTAAGGGATAAAAGGCGCTTTCATCTAGGTTAAGATCAATTGGATAAGAATCTAAGGCAAAAGCCGTATCTCCGAGTTTGCTAAGCTGTTTTAAGACGTTTTCGCTTGTGATCGGCGCCTTTTGCGCAGATTCCACAGTGCTTCCCCAGACTGTCACCTTTTTTGTAGGCTCCGATGTGTTCCAAACGCTGAGCTTTGCGGGTTGTCCTACGAGAAGCTCTGCTTCCATGTGGATGGGCAGCGCTTTCTTTGAGGATAAGTATTTTTCATGGATTTGGCTAAGTAGCTGCTCATCGCTGGCCTGATATGCGGGACTTTGAAGCGTGATCATCTCCGGTCCGTTTTGCCTGTGATAATATCCATTCGTCCGCTCGCTTCGGATATACAGATTGCTTAAGTCTTTTAAGTCCTTTGCAGAAGGCGCCTTCATTCTGCCTTCATAATAGGCATCGATATACTTTCGATAATAGGC
>JAFPRF010000013.1 GCA_017400965.1 Lachnospiraceae bacterium | reverse complement strand
GAAGATTCAGCAAAAGAAAAGCGGCAAAAGCGGCGCCTTCTTTACGGCGCATAAGATGGCCGTCATCGGCATTCTGTCCGCGATGTCTTCGGTCCTCATGCTCTTCGAGATCCCGCTCTTTTTTGCACCGAGCTTTTATAAGCTGGACTTTTCTGAGATCCCGATCCTGCTTGGTTCCTTTGCATTTGGACCTGCGGCAGGCGTTGTAATGGAGTTTATTAAGATCCTGCTGAAGCTAGTCATGAAGGGCACCAGCACTGCCTTTGTCGGCGAGCTTGCAAACTTCGCCGTGGGCTGCAGCTTCATCATTCCGGCATCCACGATCTATCTGTTTAAGAAGACGAAGAAGACTGCGATCCTGTCCTGCGTGATCGGTACCGTGATCCTTACCGTGTTTGGTACCATGTTCAACGCAGTTTACCTTCTTCCCGCATTCTCCAAGCTCTTCCACATGCCGATGGAATCCATTTTGGAGATGGGCAGCAAGGTAAATCCTTTAATGACCGAGGGAAGCATCACGAGCTTCGTGATCGTTTGCGTGGCACCCTTGAATCTCTTAAAGGGTACGCTGGTTTCCGCGGTTACCATCTTTATCTACAAGCCCCTGAGCAGGTTCCTCAAGGGAAACGGCAACAAATAATCCTTGCTTTTTCAAAATATTAAATTTATAATAACTTTTAAAGCACCTACGCTGTAGGTGCTTTTTTAGAGAACAGTTTGGAGGGAAACATGGTAGAAGTTGACATTTCCGTATCGGCTTCGGATCTCTATGATTACGTGCTGATGCACACCTATCATTCCACGAGCGGCATCATCGGCGCGACGGCGGGGGCACTTTGTGTCGTGGCAGGCTTTATGATGCAAAGGTGGCCGCTGCTCATCGCGGGGATTGTTGTACTTCTTTATCTTCCCGTGACGCTTTATACAAAGAGTAAGCTCCAGTGGAGCGCAAACGAGAGCTTTCAAAAACCGCTCCATTACGTGCTGGACGATACGGGCGTGACCGTTTCGCAGGGAGAGGTTTCGGAGAGCCAGCCCTGGGAGGGCATGGTCAAGGCCGTCTCCACGTCGCGCAGCATCATTCTTTACACCTCGGGTCGTAACGCCAGCATATTCCCGAAGGCGCAGCTCGGAGACCAAAAGGACGCACTGATCGAGATGATCTCGACTCACATGGCGCCCGCAAAGGTAAAGATCCGTTTTTAGATTGAGGTTAGTATTATGATAGAGAATCAAAAGGAAGTCATCGAAAGCTTTAGCGCAGAAGATACGGCGGCGCTGGGCGAGAAGATCGGAAACATGGCAAGGCCCGGCGAGGTTTATACGCTGATCGGGGATCTGGGCGTTGGCAAGACGGTCTTTACGCAGGGGCTCGCGAAGGGCCTTGGGATTACGGAGCCCGTGAGTAGCCCGACCTTTACCATTGTACAGATCTATGAAGAGGGGCGGTTGCCCTTTTATCATTTTGACGTCTACCGCATCGCGGATCCATCGGAGATGGACGAGATCGGCTACGAGGATTACATTTTCGGGCAGGGCGTGAGCCTGATCGAGTGGGCAAACCTAATCGAAGAGATTTTACCGGAGCGGTACGTGCGCGTGACCATCGAAAAGGATTTGGAAAAGGGCTTTGATTATCGCAGGATTACGTTGGAGAAAATAGGATGAAGATATTAGGGATTGACAGTTCCGGGCTGGTGGCAAGCGTTGCCGTCGTGGAGGACGGCGTACTGCTCGGAGAGTATACGACCAATTATAAAAAGACGCATTCGCAGACGCTTCTGCCCATGCTGGACGAAGTGAAGAAGATGATCGAGCTTGACCTAAACACGGTTGACGCGATCGCAATCTCGGCGGGGCCGGGCTCCTTTACGGGACTGCGCATTGGTTCCGCGACCGCAAAGGGTTTGGGGCTTGCGCTGAACAAACCTCTTGTAGAGGTGCCGACGCTGGAGGGCCTTGCCTATAACCTGTACGGCTGTGAGGCGGTGGTCTGCCCCATCATGGACGCGAGAAGAAATCAGGTGTATACGGGGATCTATGAATTCACCGCAGAGAACGAATTAAAGAGCGTCATGGACCAGTCCGCCATGGACATTCATGACCTGTTAAGAGAGTTAGAGCGCATCAACAAGAAGGTGATCTTTCTTGGCGACGGCGTTGCCGTATATCGCGGCGTGATCGAGAGCGAATGTCAGGTGCCTTTTAGCTTTGCGCCAGCGCATTTAAATGCACAGCGCGCAGGCAGCGTTGCAGCCCTTGGCGCACTGTACTTTGCGAAGGGTAGGGCGATCCCTGCAAAGGCGCATCAGCCGGAATACCTTCGAAAGAGCCAGGCGGAGCGCGAGAAGGAAGAAAAGGCCCAGCAGGGCACGTAAGTATTGGATATTCAGAAGTTGCATTAAGGAAGGAACGGGCAG
>JAFPRF010000108.1 GCA_017400965.1 Lachnospiraceae bacterium | reverse complement strand
CGCGCGGGAATACGATTGGCCTACCGAGGGCAAGGCGGCGTGCGTGCCGAAGTTAGGAGAGCATCCGGACTATGCGTATGACGGTGAAAGGGAGTTTTCTGCAACGATCTTACATGCGACTGATGAGACCTTCAACGAATATGTTGAAGAAGCGAAGAAATGCGGATTTACGATCGACGTGACGGTGGATGCATCGAGCTACAATGCCTACAACGAGGCGGGGAATGAACTCGACGTATCGTTCCTGGAAGGCGTTGAAACCATGTACGTCAAGCTTTTCCCCGTGCGCGAATTTGGCAACATGATCTGGCCGACCCAGGGCGTGATGAAAGACGTGCCTCAGCCCGATTCCGACGAGCTCTTTGTGGAGTCCATGTCGGCAGATTACTTTAACGCATTTGTCAACAACATGACGCAGGACAAGTACGTTGCCTACATTCAGGAGTGCATTAACGCTGGATTTGACGGCAGGTACGAAAGCGGCAGCACGAGATTCTATGCGGGTAAGGGAAACACCCGCATCTCCCTGGAACTCAAGCGCGGAAGAGTCATGGCCATTTCGGTTTACTAAATTTATGGTAAAGGCCCGATCCGGTTACGGATCGGGCCTTTCTGCGTAAAAGATTAGTTGCTGGTCGAGGTGGAAACCACTGCCATGGTGCAGCACATGAGGCAAACCTCTTCTGCGATGACCATTGCCAGCGACGTGCTGAGGATCGAGGTGTCCATGACAACGCTGTTGGGCGAGAACGCCTGCGCCGCAAGGAGCGCTGCGAACATGGCGCGCGTCTTCTTGCCGAGACTCCAGTCGCCGAAGCCCTTGCAGCCCTTCAGGAACGTGCAAGCCTCTGCGATCTCGCCGGCCAGCTCTTCGGGGGTCATGTCAACGGTCACGAGTGCGCCGAGGGAAGCCAGCTCGTAGTCCTTGCCGTAGGTAACGCCCTTGGTCATGAGCGCGTCGTAGATGGCGCTGACTCTGTCGCACTTCGCCTGCGCGTCGCCGGGCATCAGCGTCAGCACGTGGCTCAGGGACTGCACGGCGTTGTTATGATAGCTGAATTTCCTCTTCATGACGTTATAGCAATACTCAGTCTCGTCGATGATCTGGTCAAAGGTCTTACCGGAAGCGGAGAGGAGCGCTGCGAATGCGGTATCCTCGCCGGAGGTCAGCATGGGATGAATCTTGGACATCATCTTCAGGAGCGTTTTCGTGTTCTCGGAGATGATCTCATACTGGCCGTCAAGGCTTTCGTCGCAGATCGCCAGCGCCGCCATTGCCATGTACTCGCTGTCAAAGATCTTGCCCTTGGACATGACGTTGTAGACGTTCAGGAGCTTGATCAGATACCCTTCGGGATCGTCGGAAATCGCCATCTTACTGATCACGGGAATCTCCATGTTGCTGCGGAAAGCGGAGAACACGCCTTGATGCTTTTTCAGGATCTTTTTGCATTCCTTCAGTCTTTCAATGTCAACGGTCTTGCCTGCGCTCGTATGGATCACGGCGCCCGTGATGGCCATCATCTCCATGTCCCACTGGAAGTTCTTGCTGATGATGTTTTTATTCTCGGTTAACAGTTCACAACCTGCACGAAGTAATTCTTTCATGATGCTAATCTCCTTTGTGTTTCGTTCTTGATGATGCTATCATACCACAGAAAAGCGAAAAAATCCATGCAAAAACCTTTCGGGTACCTTACGGAATTGTAAGGTTTTATTCTACCAGCGGTAGCATGCGCAGGGGATTGCGTTTGCGGCAGATTTGCGGTATAGTACTGTATGAGATGGCTGAATTAATTCACAAAAGGCCCATGAGGCCGGAAAGGACGGAGATAGAAATGAAGTTAGAAACGTTACAGAGTGCAATGATCGAGGCAATGAAGGCGCGCGACAAGGCGAGAAAGGATTCCATCGCAACCCTCGTATCTGCGGCGAAGAAGGCTGGCATCGACGCTGGCTGCCGTGAGGCGATTCCCGAGGAGATGGTGGATCAGGCGATCCTTAAGGAACTCAAGTCCGTGAAGGAGCAGATCGAGACCTGCCCGAAGGAGAGAGCGGAGCTCCTTGCAGAGTACCAGGCAAGACTCGCCGTATTCGAGGAGTTTGCGCCCAAGATGATGGATGCGGAGCAGATCAAGGCCTTTATCAATGAGAAATTCGCAGACGTGGTAGCGACCAAGAATAAGGGCGCCATCATGAAAGCCGTAATGCCTGAGCTCAAGGGCAAGGCAGACGGCAAGGAGATTGGCGCCGTAGTCGCAGATCTTTGCAAATAATTACTTTTCCAATTCCCGCTTCTCGTTCTTGATCTCCCAGTGGATCAGGAACGTGAGCGCGGCACGCAGCGTAATGATCGCGCCAAGGATGCCCAGCTCGGCCCATTCACGAACCACAACCGTTCGAAGAACCTCGCCGCCAAGCTTGAACTCCAGCGCGAACGCGATGCCCTGCGCCAGACGAAGACGGATCGAATCATCCTTTTTGATCCAGAACAGGAAACACTTCACGGCCGTATAAACCAGAATGCAGATTCCAAAAAACTCAAGCAATAGAGTTGAAAACTCAACAATGTATTTGAGGATCACCTCAGCGTTTTGATATGCGGTTTCCATAAGCGTACCCCCTCGTATACGATCATTATACAGGTTATGACGGGAAAATTCAAACTTTTCTTATTATTTACGCCTTTTCCCTATTGACTTTTGGAAAATGCAGGCTTATACTTCATATGATTAATAGAGTTGACTAGATGAAGAGTGGTGCGAACCACTCTTCATTCATTGTAAGGGAGAAATCTATGTCAAAAAAAGAAAACTATGAAGCGAAGGCCGAAGAACTTCTCGCGCCCATCGTCGAAAAGCTTGGCATCGAGATCTACGACGTCGAATACGTCAAAGAAGGGAGCGATTTTTACCTCCGCGCCTTCATCGACAAAGAAGGCGGCGTAAACATCAACGACTGCGAAACCGTCAGCCGCGCCTTCTCCGATGCCCTCGACGAAGCCGATCCCATCCCCGATGCCTACGTCCTCGAGGTCTCCAGCCCTGGCCTGGGCCGCACCCTCAAAAAGGATCGCCATCTCCAAAAGAGCATCGGCCAAGACGTTGAAGTAAAACTCTTCAAAGCCATCGATAAACAAAAAGACTTCGCCGGAGTATTAAAAAGCTTTGATGAGAAGACAATAACGATAACTGACAACAACAAAGATATTGCTTTTGAAAGAAGTAACATCGCGATTATTCGTTTAGCTTTAGATTTTTAACAACCTCGAGGGGCCCCAAAGGTTAGCTAGATACCTTTAGACCTAAACCACCTCGAGGGGACGGGTGCGAGAGGCTTTCCAGGTCGAATGGTTAGTGGAAAGACTCTCGCAGCCAAGCCCCGAGTTCTGCTATGGCCCCGAGTCTTTCAGAGCCCCGAGGGTTTCAGATGAATATTAAGGCATTATGCCGGAAATGGAGGATATGATGAACAAAGAATTAATGGAGGCACTGGACATTTTAGAGAAGGAGAAGGAGATCAGCAAAGAGACCCTGTTCGAGGCCATCGAAAACTCTCTGCTTACGGCCTGCAAAAACCACTTCGGTAAGGCAGACAACGTAAAAGTTGAGATCGATCGTGACACCTGCGACTTCCTCGTATACGCTGAAAAGGAAGTGGTTCCCACAAAGGACGACGTAGAGGACGACTGCCTGCAGATCAGCCTCGAGGACGCTCAGAAGATTTCCGCCAAGGCTTCCGTAGGTGACGTGATTCACGTAGAGATCAAGTCGAAGGAATTTGGACGTATCGCAACCCAGAATGCGAAGAACGTCATCCTCCAGAAGATCCGTGAGGAAGAGAGAAGCGTGATCTTTAACCAGTACTTCGAGAAGGAGCGCGACGTGGTGACCGGTATCGTACAGCGCTACGTTGGCAAGAACATCAGCATCAACCTTGGTAAGGCAGACGCACTCCTGACCGAGGCAGAGCAGGTAAAGGGCGAAGTATTCCGTCCTACCGAGCGTATTAAGGTTTACGTACATGAAGTGAAGAACACCCCTAAAGGACCCCGCATCAGCGTTAGCCGCACCCATCCGGAGCTGGTAAAGCGCCTGTTTGAGGCAGAAGTGACCGAGATCAAGGACGGCACCGTGGAGATCAAGAGCATCGCTCGTGAGGCTGGCAGCCGTACCAAGATCGCCGTTTGGTCCAACAACCCCGACGTTGACGCCGTTGGCGCATGCGTTGGTATGAACGGTGCGAGAGTCAACGCCATCGTTGAGGAGCTTCGCGGCGAGAAGATCGACGTTGTAAACTGGGATGAGAACCCTGGTAACCTGATCCAGAACGCACTGTCCCCTGCAAAGATCGTGGCAGTGTTCGCTGATCCCGACGAGAAGACCGCAAAGGTCGTTGTTCCCGACTACCAACTGTCCCTTGCCATTGGTAAGGAAGGACAGAACGCTAGACTGGCAGCTAGACTGACCGGTTATAAGATCGACATCAAGTCCGAGACGCAGGCGAAGGATGCACCTGGCTTCCGTTATGAGGACTACATTGATGACGAGGAGTATGAAGAGTACGAAGGGTATGAAGGCGAGGACGCTGGATATACCGAGCAGTAATGAGAGGATAAGAAAAGCATGACAAAAAAGCTTCCACTTAGACAGTGTGTTGGCTGCAATGAAATGAAGAGCAAAAAAGAAATGATGCGCGTTCTCAAGGCGGAGAATGAACCGATCTGCTTAGACATGACGGGGAAGAAAAACGGCCGCGGCGCGTATCTGTGTAAGAGCTTAGAGTGTCTGCAGAAGGCCAGAAAGAATAAGGGACTCGAGAGATCCTTTAAGATGGCCATTCCTGCGGAAGTCTATGACGCTCTGGAAAAGGAGTTCACGGATGGGAGTACCGAATAAAGTGTTTTCCCTTCTGGGAATTGCCACGAAGAGCGGCAACGTGGTGAGCGGCGAGTATCAGACGCTGGACGCGGTTCGCAAGAAGAAGGCCCGCCTGGTGGTAATCTCCGAGGATGCCACGGACAACACAAGGAAGATGTTTTTTGACAAATGTGCTTTTTACGAGATTCCCGTAACGCAATACGGGACGAAGGAAGATTTGGGCCGGGCGATCGGAAAGGACCTGAGATCTTCATTGGCGGTGTGCGATGATGGTTTGGCGACTGCCATAAAAAAGCAACTGGACATGGAGAAGTAAGGCCGGCGATGAGCTTGGAAAGGAGAAAATATTTAGGATGGCGAAAATCAGGATTCATGAACTCGCAAAAGAATTGAAGTTAGAGAATAAAGAGCTCCTGCAGTTCCTTGCAGGAAAAGGCATCGAAGGGAAGACCGCAAGCAGCGGACTGGACGCTTCCGAGGAGCAGATGGTAAGAGCGCAATTTGGTCCCAAGGCATCCGCGCCGAAGGCGGAAGCACCCAAGGAAGAGGTAAAGAAGGCACCTGCAGCGCCGGCGCCCGCACCGAAGGCAGAAGCTAAGCCTGCAGAGGTAAAGCCCGCGCAGCCACAGGCACCTGCAGCTCCGACGCAGCCTGCGCAGACGAATAACGCAGCACCTGCAGGGAACGGTCAGCAACAGCCTCCCAAGAAGAAAAAGACGATCATTATCGTTAACAATCAGCAGAACGCGCGTGGCGGCCAGGGCGGTCAGAGACCGATGGGCGGCCAGCAGCAGCGCCCTCAGGGCGGACAGAGACCCGGCCAGGGCGGCTACAACAACGGCTACAACAATGGCAGACCTGCGCAGCAGGCGCCGCACACGCCGATCAGACCGCTGACGCCTCCTTCACCCACGCCCAGCGTGCAGATGGTACCGAGCAACGTGCAGCAGCCTAAGCGCGTAAATCCCGCGCCTGAGAAGAAGGAAGAGGCACAGACGCCCGTAGCACCCGTAGCAGAGACGCCGGCAGTTCAGACGCCCGCACAGACGCCTGAAGTAAAGCCGCAGGCACCTGCAACGCCCGCAGCAGCTGAGACCAGAGAGCAGCAGCCTCGTCCTCAGGCACCCCAGGGCGGCCAGCAGCCTCGTCCTCAGGGACAGGTACGCCAGGGCGAAGGCCAGGGCTACAACCGTCAGGGTCAGGGTGGCCAGGGTTACAATCGTCAGGGCCAGGGTGGCCAGGGCTATAACCGCGATGGCCAGAGACCTAGCTATAACAGAGATGGCCAGGGTGGCCAGGGCTACAATCGTCAGGGCCAAGGCGGTCAGGGCGGCCAGGGCTACAATCGCCAGGGTCAGGGTGGCCAGGGCTTTAACAGAGATGGCCAGAGACCTTTCAACAGAGACGGTCAGGGCGCTAGACCCGGTCAGGGCTTTAACAAGGACGGTCAGGGCAGAACCGGTCAGTATCAGGGCGGCAGCCGTGATGGCAGAGGCGGCTTTGGCGGTCAGGGCGGCAGACCCGGACAGGGCCAGTTTGGCGGACGTGATCAAAGAGGCGGAAAGCCTTCCTTTGGCGGTGATTCCGCACCCGCAAAGGACATGGAAAAGAAGCGCGAGGAGGACAAGAGAAGGTTCTCCCAGGAGAAGGATAAGCGCAATAAGAAGGATTACATGTATGAGGAGGACGAGGCAGCAAAGAACAAGCCCGGCCGCTTCATAAAGCCTGAAAAGAAGAAGGAAGAGGTCGTAGAGGAAGTGATCAAGGTGATCACCCTTCCCGAGACCATTACCATTAAGGATCTCGCCGATAAGATGAAGCAGCAGCCTGCAGCACTGATCAAGAAGCTTTTCATGGATGGCAAGATCGTAACCCTGAACCAGGAGATCTCCTATGACGAGGCAGAAGCACTTGCCATGGATTATGAGATCCTCTGCGAGAAGGAAGTAAAGGTTGACGTCATCGAAGAGCTCCTGAAGGAGGATGAGGAGAACGAGGCAGATCTCAAGGAGAGACCTCCCGTAATCTGCGTTATGGGTCACGTTGACCATGGTAAAACCTCCCTGCTGGATGCGATCCGTAAGACGAACGTAACCAAGGGCGAGGCTGGCGGTATCACCCAGCACATCGGTGCATACACCGTATCTTTGGACGGCAGAAACATTACCTTCTTGGATACCCCTGGACATGAAGCCTTCACGGCAATGCGTATGCGTGGCGCAAACTCCACCGATATCGCGATCCTCGTGGTTGCGGCAGACGATGGCGTAATGCCCCAGACCATTGAGGCGATCAACCATGCAAAGGCAGCTGGCATCGAGATCATCGTTGCCGTAAATAAGATCGATAAGCCCTCCGCAAACATCGAGCGCGTTAAGCAGGAACTCACTGAGTACGAGCTGGTTGCAACGGACTGGGGCGGAAATACTGAGTTTGTTCCCGTGTCTGCAAAGACCGGTCAAGGCATTGAGGATCTGCTGGAGACGATCCTTCTTACCGCTGACATTTTGGAGCTTAAGGCGAACCCGAACAGACGAGCAAGAGGTCTCGTGATCGAGGCTGAGCTGGATAAGGGACGCGGTCCCGTGGCAACCGTTCTGGTACAGAAGGGTACCCTTCACGTTGGCGACTTTATCTCCGCAGGTGCTGCGCATGGTAAGGTAAGGGCAATGGTGGACGATAAGGGCAGACGCGTAAAGGAAGCTGGTCCTTCCACGCCCGTTGAGATCCTGGGTCTTTCCGACGTGCCTAGCGCAGGTGAAGTATTCCTGGCACATGACAGCGATAAGACTGCTAAGAGCTACGCTGACACCTATCTGGCACAGAACAAGGAGAAGATGCTCGAGGAGACCAAGAGCAAGATGTCGCTGGATGATCTGTTCTCCCAGATCAAGGAGGGTAACCTCAAGGAGCTGAACCTGATCGTCAAGGCTGACGTACAGGGTAGCGTGGAGGCCGTAAAGACTTCCCTGTTAAAGCTCTCCAACGACGAAGTTGTTGTAAAGTGTATTCATGGCGGCGTAGGTGCGATCAACGAATCCGACGTGGTTCTGGCGAGCGCATCCAACGCGATCATTATTGGATTTAACGTACGTCCCGATGCTGTGGCGAAGGCTACCGCTGAGAGAGAGGGCGTAGACGTTCGTCTCTATAAGGTTATCTATCAGGCCATCGAGGACATCGAGGCAGCCATGAAGGGCATGCTCGATCCCATCTTCGAGGAGAAGGTTATCGGTCACGCAGAGGTTCGTCAGATCTTCCGTGCATCTGCCATTGGTAACATCGCTGGTTCCTACGTATTGGACGGCGTGTTCCAGAGAGATTGCAAGGTTCGTATCTCCCGTGAGGGCGAGCAGATCTACGAAGGCAAGCTTGCTTCCCTGAAGCGTTTCAAGGATGACGTGAAGGAAGTAAAGGCTGGATTCGAGTGTGGTCTCGTATTCGAAGGCTTTGACCAGATGCAGGAACTCGACGTCGTAGAGGCGTATATTATGGTTGAGGTACCTAGGTAAATGAGAAAAAACAGTATTAAGAATACCCGTATCAACGGGGAAGTGCAAAAGGTCCTTGCGGAGATCATCCGCAAGGAGATCAAGGATCCGCGCATCAGCCCTTTCACCAGCGTGGTAGCCGTTGAGGTTGCCCCGGACCTTAAGAGCTGCAAGGCATGGATCAGCGTGCTTGGCGGCGAGGATGCCTGCAAGAAGACCCTCGAGGGACTTAATTCCGCGATGGGCTACATCCGCAGGGAACTCGCTCACACCATCAATCTTCGGAACACGCCCGAGATCCGTTTCGTGATGGATCAGTCCATCGCATACGGCGTCAACATGTCCCACAAGATCGACGAGGTCATGGAGCAGGATCGTCAAACGGCCATTGCCCGCGGGGACGAGTTGGACGAAGAATCCGAGGCTGACGAGGATTTTGAGGAAGAGGAAGACGAGGAATAAATGGTATTTGATTTATTAAAGGAGTGTGCAGGCGCAAAGCGCATCGCCATTACGGGCCATCAAAAGCCCGATGGTGATTGCGTCGGAGCGTGCCTTGCCGCTTGGTATTATTTGAAAAACAACATAAAGGACGCGAAGGTTACCGTATATCTCGAGGAGCCCGATCCCGTATTTGCGGAGCTGGCTGGCTTTGGCGAGATCGTATCGAACTTCCCAGATGAGGAACCTTTCGACGTGCTAATGATCCTGGATTGCAATTTGGAACGCACGGGCCTCGCGCAGAAGTATGCGCAGACGGCTGGAAAGATCATCAACATTGATCATCACGTCACCAACGCGAACGGCTGCGGCGACCTGAATTACGTCAATCCCAAGGTAGGTGCGGCCAGCGAGCTTTTATATGATCTGATCGAGCCGGAGAAGTTCGACGTCGAGCTTGCAAAGTCGATCTACGTCGGCATGGTGCATGACACCGGCGTTTTCCAGTATGAGAATACGTCGCCGGAGACAATGCGCAAAGCGGCGCATCTGATCAGCTTTGGCTTTGATTTCTACCGGATCATTCAGGAGACCTTTTATCAGAAAACCTACGTGCAGTCGCAGATCATGGGGCGCGCGCTCATGGAGAGCATTCGCTT
>JAFPRF010000107.1 GCA_017400965.1 Lachnospiraceae bacterium | reverse complement strand
TATAAGCGCCTGAAGGAGACGGAGATCATCCGCGAAGCGGGACATGTCGTGATCGATGAAGCGCAGGACTTCGGCATGATGGCATACTGCTCCTTAAAGTACTGCCTCAGCACCTGCACCTATACGATCATGGGTGACGTCTCCCAGAACATCTTCTTGGACTACGGCCTTAACGATTGGCAGGAGCTTCGGGAATTGATGCTTCCGAATGAATTTGACTACTTTGGTCTTCTTCGAAAGAGCTATCGAAATACCGTGGAGATTTCGGAGTATGCTACGGAAGTATTGCATCACGGAAGCTTTCAGGTATACCCGGTGCAGCCCATCATCCGTCATGGCGAGCCTGTTGTGACGAAAGGCTTCGCATCGGAGACAGAACTCATCGAAAAGACGGCGCAGACCATCGAAAACTGGCAGAAAAAAGGCTTTGAAACCATCGCGGTGGTTTGCCCGAATCAGGCAGTATCAGACCACGTCAGCGAGCTCCTTGGAAAGAAGATCAGGCTTCTTCCCAATACGGGGGATGCGATGGAATTTGGCAGCGGCGTGTTGGTACTACCGCTGGAATACGTCAAGGGTCTCGAATTCGATGCGGTGCTTATCTATGACTGCTCCGAGGAGAATTATCCGGACGGAGACGCGAACGTAAAACGACTTTACGTGGCCGTGACCAGAGCGTTGCATGAACTGGCGGTATTCTATCAGGGAACGCTGACACCGCTGATCGCAAGACCAATCACGGAACAGGATCGCAAGAAAGCGATCGTGGAAAGCGATAAGCCGAAGCGCAAGCCCTTGCCGCCTGCGGAAGAAAAGACTCACGCACAGATCGCCGTGGAACGCGCGCAGTGGGGTGAGGTACTCATCAAGGAGCGCGGCTACATCGGCCCGCGCAGGATCGAGATCAGCGAAGCACAAAAGGTGAAGAAAGCCAAACCTAAGACAGAGAGCGTTGAAACAAAAGGTGCGCAGACAAACGGCGCGCGCCCTGGCGTGCAGACGCCATCTGCCAATACAAGAAAGCTCTCGTATCTGGACCAACTGGAAGTGAAGGGTACAAAGCTCCCGACCTATTATGAGGGCAAGCTTTCGGAAGGCGCAACAGGCGGCAAACCAAAGACGCCCGCGAATAACCCCAGACTGGACCGCGAATTTGGATCCATGCCGGAGCAAAAAGAGCTGCAGCCTCTCGGTCATGCGCGCATCGACAGTAGCGTAAAGATGTGCCTGAAGGAAAAGACGGCTGTCACGATCATCAGCTCCTACGGGCAGCTCCGTATAGAAGGGGTAAATGGCGCAATCCGCGTCTGCTTCCAAAAGGGCAATGGCAAAGGCTTTGCGCCTGCGACGGGAGAATTTGCCGGAAATCCCGGGAGCGTAGCGATCAAGGAAGCGAGAGACTTTATCGAGCTTGCGACAAAGCAGGCAATCGCACGCGTGAACCGAAAGACCGGTGAAGTGGCTTTCTTTGATGCAAAGGGTAAGGCACTCCTAACGGAACGCGTCAAAGAACCCAGACAAGTGGAAAGCACGAAATCTTACGTCTACTTCGATTTTGGAAAGAAGGAAGAGCTTTACGCGAAACCTGTAGGAGGGCAGTTCCCGCTGAAGATCGGAACCTCTGCCAAGGTGATCTCCTACGGTGATCCGGCTCTAGGTAAGCCAGGCCTTCACTCTAGCAGCGGCTACGAACTATTCTTCCCCGAGGACCGAAAAATCCTTTGCTGCAACATCTCCATGTACGGTCCTTACGTTTCCATGGAGGGAGAAGGGATGGAATATTATTTTAAGGTGTAAAGAAATTTTACTTGACAGCAGTAAATAAATATTGTATGATACTCGAGGCGTCATCAAATGGGCGCCTCGATGTTGTTTTTAAAGCGGCGAGGAAAACCGGCGATGGAAAAGATTTTTGAACAGGCGCTCCTGTATGATTTTTACGGAGATTTGCTGACAGAGCACCAAAGGCAGGTATACGAGGCCGCGATCTTTAACGACATGTCGCTGAGTGAGATCGCGACGGAGCAAGGGATCAGCCGACAGGGCGTGCATGACCTCATCAAACGCTGTGATAAGATCCTGCAGGATTATGAATCCAAACTCCATTTGGTGGAGCGATTTGAGGTCGCAAAACAAAAGATCACTACCATCGAAGGCTTAACGAAAATAGAAGGTGCGGTCACGGAAAAGGATTTGTCCGAAAGGCTCTACAAGATCCGAACCCTCACCAAGGATTTATTAGATACGCTATAGTAAACACTAGGGAGAAGCAAGCGTGGCATTTGAAAGCTTAACCGATAAACTTCAAAATATCTTCAAAAACCTGCGCGGCAAGGGAAAGCTGACCGAAGAGGACGTAAAGGTTGCCTTAAAGGAAGTCAAGATGGCGCTCCTCGAGGCCGACGTTAACTTCAAGGTCGTAAAGCAGTTCGTAAAGTCTGTGGAAGAAAGAGCCATTGGTCAGGACGTGATGAACGGCTTAAATCCCGGTCAGATGGTGATCAAAATCGTAAACGAAGAGATGATCGCCCTGATGGGATCAGAGACCACGGAGGTACAGTTCCAGCCCGGTAAGGCCATTACGGTGGTCATGATGGCAGGCCTTCAAGGTGCAGGTAAAACGACTGCTACCGCGAAGCTGGCTGGTAAATTCAGACAAAAGGGTAAGAAGTGCCTGCTGGTTGCCTGCGACGTCTATCGTCCCGCAGCCGTTGAGCAGTTGCACGTGAATGGTAATAAGATCGGTATCGACGTGTTCGACATGGGCACGGACGTAAAGCCAGTAGAGATCGCAAAGGAAGCGATCAAATATGCGGAGAAGAACGGTCACAACGTGGTGATCCTCGATACCGCAGGTCGTCTGCACGTAGATGAGGACATGATGGCCGAGCTGCAGGAGATCAAGGAGAACGTCACTGTTCACCAGACCCTCCTCGTAGTGGATGCCATGACTGGTCAGGACGCAGTCAACGTGGCAAACGAGTTCAATCAGAAGGTCGGCGTCGACGGCGTGATCCTTTCCAAGATGGATGGCGACACCAGAGGTGGTGCGGCACTTTCCATTAAGGCCGTGACTGGAAAGCCGATCCTATACGTCAGCATGGGCGAGAAGCTCACTGACATGGAGCAGTTCTATCCCGATCGTATGGCAAACCGCATCCTCGGCATGGGCGACGTCTTAACGCTCATCGAAAAGGCGCAGGAAGCCATCGACATCGATGAGGATAAGGGACGCCAGATGGCGGACCACATGAAGAAGGGAAAGTTCGACTTTGAGGACTATCTCGAGAGCATGAAGCAGATGCGCAACATGGGCGGTCTGACGAGCATCCTTGGCATGCTTCCCGGCATGGGCGTGAAGGCATCTGAACTCGAAGGCATGATCGACGAGAAGCAGATGAAGCAGATGGAAGCCATCGTTCTTTCGATGACCATCAAGGAGCGCAGAAATCCGAAAATCCTAAATCCCCAGAGAAAGTTCCGTATCGCGAAGGGCGCAGGCGTCGACGTGGCAGTGGTAAACCGCTTTATCAAGCAGTTTGAGCAAAGCCAGAAGATGATGAAACAATTCGGTGGCATGGGCGGTAAGAGAAAGGGCTTTGGTGGGCTCGGCGGTTTCGGCGGCATGGGCGGCTTCCCCGGTAAAGGCGGAAGATTCCCCTTCTAAGTACTTTTTATCAATTTGACGAAAAAATCATGTAAGGTCATCCGAAAGTGATTTTTGAGTATACATTAACATTTATAATATTTTTTCATGGAGGAAAAAGAAATGGCAGTAAAGATCAGATTAAGAAGAATGGGACAGAAGAAGGCACCTTTTTATAGAATTATCGTTGCTGATTCCCGTTCCCCCAGAGACGGTAGATTCATCGAGGAGATCGGTACCTACGATCCTTCCACCGATCCTTCCACCTTTAAGATTGACGAGGAGCTTGCTAAGAAGTGGCTTGCAAACGGCGCTCAGCCTACCGAGGTTGTAGGAAAGCTGTTCAAGGCTGCTGGCATCGAGAAGTAATCGCAACCTAATGGAGGTGGATTTATGAAGGAATTGGTAGAAGTAGTAGCGAAAGCTCTAGTCGAAAATCCCGATGAAGTTGTAGTGACCGAAAAGGTCGACGGGAAGAACATCACGATCGAGCTTCACGTGGCTGCCTCCGATATGGGTAAGGTGATTGGAAAGCAGGGTAGGATTGCGAAGGCGATCCGTACCGTAGTTAAGGCAGCTTCGTTCAAGGACAACACAAGAGTTGACGTCGAGATCGTATAAGTCAGACTCCAAAAAGGAGACCGCTTCACGAGGAGCGGTCTCGTTTTATCATGAGAGGTTTTTTACAGGATGGAAACAAGATTTCAGGTAGGCGTGATCAGTTCGCCCCACGGCGTGGCCGGAGAGGTGAACGTATACCCGACAACAGATGATCCCAAGCGTTTCAGACGCCTTAAGGAAGTCATCATGGTACAGGGCAAAACGGAAAAGGTTGTCGAGATCGAAGGCGTCAAATTCTTTAAGCAGATGGTGATCCTAAAGCTCAAGGGCTACGACGACAGGGACAGCGTGGAAAAGCTGCGTACCTGTCCTCTTTACGTGCCTCGCGAGAAGGCAGTCAGACTCCAAAAGGATGAGTATTTCATTGCAGATCTGATCGGCATCAAGGTGCTTGATGCGGACAAGGACGATGCACAGCTCGGCGTATTAGAGGACGTGCTGTCCACGGGTGCAAACGACGTTTACGTGGTACGCATGGCCGATGGCAAAGAGGTGCTGATCCCTGCGATCAAGCAGTGCATTCTCGAGGTGAACGTGGAAGAGGGCTTTGTCAAGGTCCATGTTCTTGACGGACTATTGGATTACTAGGCGGAGGTACGAACAATGCATTTTCACGTACTGACGCTCTTTCCGGAAATGATTGATTCCGGCTGTGATCATTCGATCCTAAAGCGTGCCATCGCGAAGGATATGATCCAGGTGAATGCGATCGACATTCGGGAGTTTTCGCAGGACAAACATAAAAAAGTGGACGATTACACCTATGGCGGCGGCGCTGGGATGCTGATGCAGGCGCAGCCTGTTTTTGATGCATGGAAGAGTATCGCTGGCGATGACGAAACGAAAAAGCCGCGTACGATCTACGTAACGCCCCAAGGCCAGACCTTTACGCAAAAGCTTGCAAAAGAGTTTGCGAAAGAGGAGGATCTCGTGATCCTTTGCGGTCACTACGAGGGGATCGATGAGCGCGTTTTAGACGAGATCGTGACGGACCGCGTCTCCATCGGAGATTACGTACTGACGGGCGGTGAATTGCCAGCATTGGTCATGATCGACGCAATCTCCAGGCTGGTTCCGGGGGTTTTGGGAAGCGAGGAATCCGCGCAGGCGGAGAGCTTCGAAAACGATCTTTTGGAATATCCGCAGTATTCCCGTCCTGAGGTTTGGCATGACAAGGCAGTACCTGAGGTGTTGTTATCAGGGGATCATAAAAAGATCGAGGCTTGGCGGCGCGAGGAAGCGAAAAAACGCACGGAAAAATGGCGCCCTGACCTGTATAAGCTCTACATCGAAAGAGAACTCACGGCAAAGCGTCTTTCTAAGCATAAAAAGGACAATGCCTACATGATCGATGCACTTCTTACCGGAAGGGCGAAGCTCGTATTCGCCTGGGGCGAGGCGGCGATCGCTGTTTCGGAAGGCGGGACCATGGTATTACTTTGCTGTGATAATGCGGCGGAGGGTACGGAGCTTCTTGCACACCTTGAGAACGATCCGGAGGTGATCCTGCACAACTGCGAGGAACTAAATCCCATCCTTGACGAAAAGTATGGATTCCGCGTTGGCGATGAGTGCTTCCAGAGCGTTTACACGCAGCATACGGCGCTTCCTATCGCACACAAGGACATTCGCCCCTATCCGATCGACCAGATCGATTATGCAGTGGCAAATTATGGCGGTGAGGATCATCGCTCGTATCTTTTGGAGAGAATGCAAAGCGGTGAATTCTTCGCAGCTTACGAGGACGGCGAGATCGCTGGCTTTTGCGGCGTGCATGGCGGCGGAAGCCTTGGCATGCTCTACGTCGATCCCAAATATCGCAGAAGCAGCATTGGCTCTTCCCTTGCATCCTATCTTGTCAATTGGTCATTAGAGCGCGGCGGGGTGCCCTATGCGCACATTCGATTAAGCAATATCGCATCGCTGAAGATGCAGGAAAAGATGGGACTCTACGTGGCCAAGAAGCACGTTTTCTGGACTTATAAATAATCAAAGAAAATGCTTGCATATTATTTCAATATGTGTTAAACTATCAAAGTTGCAAAGAAGAGATGGTCCTCTGTTACCTACAAGGTATTAAGAACGTCAAATTTTATACAAGGAGGCACGAAAATGAGTGCATATGACATTATCAAGGAAATTGAAACCGCACAGCTGAAGGCTACCGTTGACGAGTTCTGCGTAGGCGATACCGTAAGAGTATACGGTAAGATCAAAGAGGGTAACCGCGAAAGAGTACAGATCTTCGAGGGCGTCGTTCTGAAGAGACAGGGCGGAAGCAGCAGAGAAACCTTCACTGTTAGAAAGACTTCTAACGGCGTAGGCGTTGAGAAGACTTGGCCCCTTCATTCCCCCAACGTTGAGAAGATCGAAGTGATCCGTCATGGTAAGGTTCGTCGCGCTAAGCTGAACTACTTAAGAGATCGCATCGGTAAGAAGGCTAAGGTTAAAGAGCTTGTAAAGTAATTTCAAAATCGATTTCCGTGAAAAAGGGCGTTTACTTACGTGAACGTCCTTTTCTATTTGCAAAAAACGTGTTATACTAGCAAAGTAGCGAATTTTTGGATAATGGGATGGAATGCGATGAAAAAGAGAAGATCAGGGCTCAGTTTCCATGAACCTGAAAAAAAGAAGCACTTTCCCGTCCTGTCTGAAGTGTTTGTCTGCCTGGTACTTATGCTGATCGCCGCCTTCATAGCGACGGTAAGCGTCTATTTTTTTGGCATGCGATGTCGCGTTGTTGGAACCTCGATGGAACCTGGTCTTAAGAATGGTCAGGAGGTCTTGGTGAACAAGTTTGCATATACGCTGATGGCCCCAAAAACGGGGGACGTTGTGGTGTTTCTGCCTAGGGGCAATGAACATAGCCATTATTATGTCAAGAGGATCGTGGCAGGCCCCGGAGACAAGGTACAGGTAAAGGACGGCCTTCTGTACGTCAATGGCGCGCCCTCGGAATGGATCACGCAGACCATTAGCGATCCGGGTACGATCGCTGAGGAGATCACGCTTCAGAACGGACAGTTTTTCTGCATGGGGGACAATCCCGAGGACGGCGAGGACAGCAGACAGGCGAACATAGGACCCGTGGATAAGAAGGACATTGTGGGACAGGCTTGGTGGCACAGAGAATTTGGGGAAGAAAAGATGGGGCTCGTTCATTAGAGCCAGGGGGTAGCAAATGAAATTCTTGGATGCACTGAAATTTTGGGACAAAAAGGAACAGATCACTGGCTTTGCTGCGATCGATTCGCTGGGTAAGGCACACCTGATGATGGACAAGGGGATGCTGGAGCCCATATATTTAAAGGCCATCCGTTTTGGGGGGACGGAGACGCCGGATAATCGCGTGTATGTGCCGATCGGCATCGGACGCATCAAGGAGCAGCATGACAACGCGATCGAAGAACTGATGAAGGAGCAGCCAGACCTTTTCTATGCCTGTCTGCCAAAGTATCGCGGCATGAGCAGAGTGCCGTATGAACTGGTGGTTTCGGCGTCGAAGCCTGGCGAAGAAAAGGTAGTGGTCTATAGCGAGACCATTTCAATCTGGTAAGGAATAGACATGAGTGAAGAAAAAATGAACGTCAATTGGTATCCGGGGCACATGACCAAGGCCAAGCGCATGATGCAGGAGAACATGGTCCTCATCGACCTTGTGATCGAGGTGCTTGACGCGAGAACGCCGCAGGCTAGCCGTAATCCGGACATTGACGAATTGGCAAAGAATAAGAGCCGCATCGTGCTGCTCAATAAATCGGACCTCGCGGATCCAAGAGAAAATAAAAAGTGGATGGAGTATTTTGAGGCGCAAGGCGCACATGCGTTGGAGATCAACGCGAAGGCCGGCGCAGGCGTAAAGAACATCCGCGGACTAGTGGAGAAGGCCTGCAAGGAAAAGATCGAAAGAGACCGTAAGCGCGGCATTGTCAACAGACCGATCCGTGCGATGGTAGTCGGCATCCCGAATGTTGGAAAATCGACCTTTATCAATGCGTTCGCGGGTAAGGCTTGCACAAAGACCGGTAACAAACCTGGCGTGACCAAGGGAAAGCAATGGATCACCATTGGCAAGAACCTTCAGCTTCTCGATACACCTGGTATCCTCTGGCCGAAGTTCGAGGATCGTCAGGTGGGCATCAATCTTGCGCTGATCGGATCCGTGAATGACGAGATATTAGTGATCGAAGAACTCGCTTGTGAATTGATCGAAAGTATTAAAAAGCGTTATCCTGGCGCGCTTACAAAGCGTTATGAGATCGATGAGGATGGCGCAGCGCCTACGCTGCTAGAGCGCATTGCGGAGAGCCGTAAGTGCTATGGAAAGGCGGAGACGCTCCTATTAGATAAAGCTGCGAACCTGCTGCTGGATGATTTCCGTGGCGGGCGGATCGGCAGAATGACTCTGGAGGAATGTCCGAAATGAAACCCGTAAATCAAGCAAATGAAACTGAAGAAAAGAAGGAAATGACGCCGCAGGAGGTCGTGAAGGAGATCGTGGGTACGGTACTTTATTTCGCGGGCGTGATCCTCGCGGCGATCCTCATTGTCGTATTTGTGGTACAGAGAACCCAGGTGGACGGCGAATCGATGGAGCCGACGCTGTACAATGGTGAGAACCTCATGGTAGATAAACTGTCTTATCGTTTTCGTGAGCCGAAGCGTTTTGAGGTGATCGTTCTGCAGCCCTTTGAAAATGACAAGAAGACCCTTTACATCAAGAGAATCATTGGACTGCCAGGTGAGACGATACAGATCCTTGAGGACGGCAGCATTATGATCAACGGTGAAAAGCTCTATGAAGGCTACGGGAAAGAGGTCATCCTCCCGCAGAATCGCGAACGGGCAAAGGAGCCGATCACCCTTGGGGAAGATGAATACTTTGTCATGGGTGACAACCGTAACAACAGCGGTGACAGCCGAAGCGTGGCAGTCGGCAACATTCCTAAGAGCAGGATCATCGGCAGAGCATGGATCCGCATTTGGCCGCTGAATAAGTTGGGCATTGTGAATAAGCTTGGTAAGAATTAATTCGAAATAAGCTGGAGGAAGAACGGTGACGAAGGCACAGCGGGAAGCAGAACGCGCAAAGAAACAAGAGGAAGCGCTAAAAAAGGAAAAGGAGCGCATGTTTGAGCTCTTTTCCTATGAGAGGGAATACGCGAACTATCAGCTGATCTGCGGCATTGACGAGGCAGGCCGCGGTCCATGGGTGGGCCCCGTGGTCGCAGGCGCGGTGATCTTGCCGAAGGATTG
>JAFPRF010000106.1 GCA_017400965.1 Lachnospiraceae bacterium | reverse complement strand
GTAGGTAGCGCCGAGTGCGCGGTCGTAGAGCCCATACCCGGGCATTGCAACCTCGTCCCAGATCATACGACCATGGTCAGGGCGGATCGGTCCCTCGAATCCAATGTCATACAGCGCCAGCATGATCTCATACATGTCAAACGTACCGTCACTGGAAAGATGAGCGGACTCCTCGAAATCGGTGGGAGAGTTGAACTTCAGGTTGCGAACGTGTGCGAAATGAATGCGTCCCTTCAGGGAGCGGATCATGTCGGGCAGATCGTTCTCCAGGTTCGTGCCGTAAGAGCCGGAGCAAAACGTTACGCCATTGTGCGGGTTGTCCACCATCTTCATCATGCGAAGAATGTTCGCCTTATTGATGATGATGCGGGGCAGACCAAATACGCTCCAAGCGGGATCATCGGGATGGATCGCCATGTTGATGTCATACTTATCGCATACCGGCATGATCCGCTCCAGGAAGTACTTCAGGTTTGCGAACAGCTTCTCGTCGTCCACGTCCTTGTACATCTCGAACAGCTCCTTGATGTGCGCCATGCGCTCAGGCTCCCAACCGGGAAGGATCGCGCCATTGGCATCGCCGCTGATGGAAGCGAACATGTCCTCGGGGTTCAATGCGTCAACGGCTTCCTGCGTGTAAGCCAGTACCGTGGAACCATCGGGACGAACGCGTGCCAGCTCGGTTCTCGTCCAGTCGAAGACCGGCATGAAATTGTAGCAAACCATGTGGATGCCAGCCTGTCCGAGACGCTCCAGCGTGGTGACGTAATTATCGATGTACTTATCGCGGTCAGGCGTACCAACCTTGATGGCGTCATGAATGTTCACGCTCTCGATGCCGACAAGCTTAAGGCCTGCGTCCTCGATCTCTTTCTTCAGCGCGAGAATGTCCTCCATCTCCCAAACCTCTCCGGGCGCCGTCCCGTAAAGGGTGGAGATCACACCGGTCACGCCGGGGATCTGACGGATCTGTTTTAAGGTAACGGTGTCGTACTTGCTGCCATACCAGCGAAGCGTCATCTGCATGATTGTTTCCTCCTTGGAATAAGTGTTTTTTCTTGTGAAAGGTCCTTGCAACCTTGTGTTATACCTAGTATAATCGAACTAGAAATGCAAGAAAAGCATATTAATTGCGCATAAACATGTAAAAATTGCTATTTGAGGTGCTGCGATGGATAAGACGACCAAAAGTGGACACATCAGACGCCTTCCCGCGTCCGAGGAACGCCAATACCTGATCGACGGAGACTATGAGGTTTATGAAAAGGAAGGCATTCCCACGGGAGCCATGGCCTTTCATTACCATAATTTCTATGAGATCCTTTACGTGCTAGAGGGAGAGTACACCTCCATGGTGGAGACCCAGAGCTACCACCTGCATAAGGGAGATTTTCTTCTCATCGATCAGAACGTCATGCACAAATACCAGCCCATGGAGGGGAAGGGCGAGAACTCCAAGCGCATCATCCTTTGGGTGACCGGTCCCTTTCTGCGAAAGCTCTCCGACGAAGACCTCGACCTGACCGAGTGCTTCCGCACCGAAAGCGCGAGAGCTTGGCATTTTCCCGTATATTATGAAGAAATGCTCCGCGGGTATCTCCTGAAACTCGCCATGGACGGCACGGCAGCAGGCATCCGGCGCGCCATGGATAGGGGCTACCTCACCCTCTTTTTCTCGCACCTAAATCTCCTCTGCGGCCGAAAAGAGTCCCTCCTTTCCGGGGAATACGTGGCCGAGCACCCCATTGTGGAAAAGGTCAGCGCTTATATTGAGGAACACATCGAGGAAACGATCACGCTGGAGCAATTGGCGGAGGAGGTGCACATGAGCAAATACCACTTCCTGCGGAGATTCAAGGAGCTGACTGGTGTGACGGTGCATGCCTTTGTCATGAACAAAAGGCTCATCCGCGCCTGCGAGCTTTTGCAAAAGGGAGAGAGCGTGACGAACGCCTATCAGAGCACCGGCTTTGGCGATTATTCCGTCTTTCTTCGAAACTTCCGCACCCAATTTGGAATTTCGCCGGGACAGTACCGCGGATAAGGGAAAATGATTGACAATTCCGCGGAATTTATTAGTATAGTATGTAGGGGTAATAGGCGATACAGGCCAAAAAACCAAAGGAGGGAACAAAGTGAGCGATCTACTGGATCTGACGAACGTATCTAAAACATATGGTTATAATCAATATGCAGTGGACGGCGTGACCATCAGCCTGCCCAAGGGCCGTATCATTGGTCTCCTTGGACCGAACGGCAGTGGGAAGACGACCCTGATCAAGATGATCAACGGCCTTCTTCGTCCGAGCTCCGGAGAGATTAAGTTCCTCGGCGAGCCCATCGGACCGCAGTCGAAGGCCCATATTTCCTACCTTCCCGACCGCACCTATCTGGCACCGGGCGATACCATCACCACCGTGCTGGATTATTTTGAAGACTTTTATGAGGATTTCTCGAGAGAGCGGGCAATCAGCATGCTTTCCGACCTTCGTATCGATCCGAGCGCGAAATTTAAGACCCTTTCCAAAGGTACCAAGGAAAAGGTGCAGCTGATCCTTGTCATGAGCCGCCAGGCCGACCTTTACGTGCTTGACGAGCCCATTGCGGGCGTGGATCCGGCGGCGAGAGATTACATCCTTCGCACGATCCTCAATAACTACAGCCATAACGCCTCCATCCTGATCTCCACGCACCTGATCGGTGACATTGAGCAGATTTTGGATGAAGTGATCTTTATGCGCCAAGGGAAAATGGTCCTGTATTCGACCGCGGCAGCCATCCGCGAGCAGCAGGGCAAATCCGTGGACGCATACTTTAGGGAGGTGTTCGCATGTTAGGCAAATTATTCAAACATGAATTTCGAAACGTCGGAAGGGTTGGCGGTATGCTCATCGCAATCTCCGGCGTCGTAACGCTTCTTGGCGTGATCTACCTGATCTCGCCCCTGTTTCGCACCATCGTGCACGCCACGGACGATACGAACTGGATGCTCGGCCTTGTGAGTGCCCTCATGGGACTGCTCGGGCTAGTTGGCTACACGGGCATGCTCCTTGGCATGGGCGTTGGCTTTATGATCTACCTGGCAGTACGATTCTACCGCAGCATGTATTCCGACCAAGGGTACCTCACGCAAACCCTGCCCGTAAAGGCTTCCGACCTGATCATCGCAAAGGTTGTGACGGCCGGGACGTGGATGCTGATCATGACCATTGCCATGACAATCTTCGTGTCGATCCTTGCAGGCATTGGTTTCTCCGTCGTGATGGACGTCAGCATTTGGGACATGTTAAAGACGATCAAGCAGTCCTATCAGACGATCAACGAATACCTAAACGGGCTGATCGGCACCGCCTTGACGAGAACGGGTTACACGATCATCGTCAACGGGATCGGCGGTTCCTTCACAACGGTTGCCATTTTATTTGGCGCCATCTCGCTGGGTCAGTATTCCTGGAAGAATAAGGGTATGATGGGCGTCATCGCCTACCTTGCCGTTCGCGTTTTGATGTCTGTGGTTAATGGCATTTTCAATGCCGCCGTCATGGTGGTCAACCAAAGCCGCATCATGGAGGATCCGAGCTATGCCATGACCATGACGAGCACGCAGAACCTAGTGAAATTTGCCGTATCCGTTGTCTTTGCGATCGTGCTGTTTTTCTGGTCGATCCACATTGTAAAAAACAGACTGAACATGGAATAACAAACCGCTTTGGAGGTTTTTTTCAAGCATGAGAGAGGTTGTTGACGAAATACTAAATGGGAATTATGGGAGCGAGACCGGGGAACTTCGGTTTTCGCAGTCCCAGATAAAGCTCACGGTGGCACCGGATGAGGTGGCGACCGGAAGCTTTGTGCTCACGGCGCCGGAGGGCAGCGCAGTCAAGGGGAGCGTGTTCTCCACGGACTATCGGTGCGAATGCCAAAAGACGGAGTTCGCGGGCGCAGAGGTAGAGATTCCCTTTACGTTTTACGGAAGATGCTTAGAGGACGGTGAGAAGGCGAAGGGTGCCTTTCGCGTGATCTCGAACCTGGGCGAATATACCATTCCCTTCGAGGTAACCTGTAAGCAGGCGGGGGCAGCGTCTGGTACGATCACGAATTTGGACGAGTTCGCAGCCTTCGCCCAGACCAACTGGTCGGAAGCCTTGAACCTGTTTTATTCCAAGGGCTTTAGGGAAGTCCTGACCAATGAGGAGCCAAAGCTCCTTCGCATCTGGCAGGGACTGGCCGCCTATCGCGGACAGGAGCAAAACCTGGAGGAATTTCTGATCACGACGGGAAAGAAAACCCCCGTGACCTTCATGACGGAAAAGCCGACGCTGATCTTCGATGCGAGAAGAGGCGGCGGGGAATACCAGCTCCTAGAGCAGGAGATGAGCGTGACCCGCGACGGTTGGGGGTACGTGGCCCTGAACGTAGAGTGTGAGGGCGATTTTTTAGAGCTCGAAAAGGAGATTTTAACCGAGGAGGATTTTCTTGGAAATTACGCGAGATTTCCATTTTACGTAGACGAAGCGCGCCTGAAAAAAGGCGAGAACCGCGGAAAACTCGTGTTCTATAATTCCTTCACCTCCTTCGAGGTGGAAGTGATCGTAAAAAACGGCACCAAGCCGGCGGTGGATACGCTATCGCGTAACCGCAAGCGCCTGATGCTGGAGATCATGAAGCAGTACGAACTGTTCCGCATCCGCCGCATCGGCCTTGCCAGCTGGATGGAGAAGACCTCGGAGCTGGTGGAGAAGCTGATCGCACTGAGCGAATTTGATCCCGTGCCCTGTCTTTTCAAGGCACAGCTCCTCATCACGCGGGAGAGCGTGAAGGAAGCGCAGTGGTTCCTAAACCATGCGGCAGATCTGATGGAACTGAAGGGGAACGATGATGAGCTCTGGGCCTATGAGCTCTATTTGACGACCCTGATCAGCCGCGACGAAGACGAAATCCAGCGCGTCACGGAGGAGGTAACGACCCTTCATCACAAGAATCCGGAATCCTGGCGCATTGCATGGCTCTTACTGTATTTGTCGGCGGAATTTGTGGACCGCCCGGCGGAGAAGCTCCGCTTTATGGAGCGGCAATATGAGCTGGGCTGCAGAAGCTTTGTGATCTACGTGGAGGCACTGCAGACCTACCTCAGCAACCCTGCGCTTCTGCGTAAGCTCGGCGATTTTGAAAAGCAGGTGATCGCCTATGGCATCCGCAAGGACTACTTTAGCCCGGATCTCGCGGAGCGTTATTTAGAGCTTTTGGAGAAGGATAAGGAATACTCGCCCGTGGTCTGCAGAAGCCTAGAGCGACTTTATCGGAAGCGCAAGGACGCGCGGATCGTGCGTCACATCTGCGAGCGCTTTGTGCGCGGCGGCATTTTGGGTGCAAGGGCCCTGCCTTGGTATGAAAAGGGCGTGGAGGACCAGCTGCGCATCACGAATCTCTACGAGGCGTTCATGGCGTCCTTAAATCCCGAGGAGAGAAAGGGCCTTCCGAAGGCGGCTGTGCTCTATTTCTCGCTCCAGACCAAGCTTGACGTGGAGCGGAGTGCATTCCTGTATGATTACGTTTTGGACAATAAGGTGTTATACGCCGACGTCTATGAGAAATATTTGTTAAAGGCAAGGGATTTCGTTGCGGAGCAGGTGGCCAAGTGCCGCATCAATAAGCACCTTGCAAGGCTCTATACGAGAATTTTGACCTCCGACATGATCACGGATCAAAACGCCGGGACCGTACTGCAACTGGCGTTTATGACCTACGTTCGGGCCAAAGATGACCGCATGAAGAAGGTGATCCTGTATGCCAAGGGCTGCGTGCAGGGCCGTGAGTATTCGCTAAACAATGGCAGCGCGATGCTGCCCATCTATGGGGAAGAGAACACGCTGATCTTCGAGGACGGTTTTGGTAATCGCTTCGCGGAAGAGATGCTAGAGAGCGCGGACAGATACCTAAATCCTGATCTGTTCGTTCCCGAGCTTTTGACCCATGACATTGACGTGCCGGAGTTTACGGTATACTTGATCGATCAGGCGGGCAAGGAGCCTCTGAAGGAGGAGCTTTGCGACAAGGCCATTCGCCTTTGCACCTGGAAGGGTCTGATGATCCAGACGAGAAAGCAGATCTGCCTGCGTCTTCTGCGTCAGCTCTTTGAAGAAGAGAAGCCGGAGAAGACCGATGAGGTGTTGGAGCAGTTTGTTTCCCTGCCTCTGTCGCTCACGGAGCGCATGGAGGTGGCGAGATACGCCGTTATGCGCAGCAATTATGACATGGCAGCTGCCTGGATGCGAGAGTATGGTCCCTATTTCATGGACGGCAATACGCTGGCAAGACTTTTGTCGAGCCTGCTTTCCAGAGGCCTTGGGGAGGACCAGAGCGTTGTCGC
>JAFPRF010000105.1 GCA_017400965.1 Lachnospiraceae bacterium | reverse complement strand
CTTGGGCGTAGCAGTGGCGATCGGACTGGCGATCAAGGGAAAAGGCCTGGTAACGGTAGCCGTTGCCGCCAGCGTCACGGTATTTTTGACGTCGCTACTCCTGAACGTGATTCCATAAAAATGCCCCCTTCACCGCGAAGGGGGCATTGGTTTTAGTTTACTTTGATCGCGTCGAAGACCTGGCCGATGGGGGCTTGGATCAGGAGGTCGGCGAATTTGTCCCGGGGCGTGGGTGCCATGTTGATCACGACGAGCTTATCGCCGGAGAAGTAATCGATGAGGCCGGCAGCGGGGTAAACCGCAAGGGACGTACCGCCGATGATGAGGACCTCCGCCTGGCTGATGGCACGCACGGATTCCTGAATGATGTTCTGGTTCAGGCCTTCCTCGTAGAGCACGACGTCGGGCTTGACTCTGCCGCCGCAGTCCTCGCAGACGGGGATGCCTTCGGAGTCCTTGATATAGGCCAGATCATAGAATCTGCCGCATTTCTCGCAGTAGTTACGAAGAACGCTGCCGTGGAGCTCTAAGACCTTCTTGCTACCAGCCGCCTGATGCAGACCGTCGATGTTCTGCGTCACGACGGCTTTTAATTTGCCCGCCTTTTCGAGCTCGGCGAGCTTTAAGTGCGCGGCGTTTGGCTTCGCATCAGAGAAGATCATCTTATTGCGGTAGAAGCGGAAGAATTCGTCCGGCTTACGCACGTAAAAGGTGTGGCTTAGGATCGTTTCTGGCGGATAATCATATTGCTGATGATAGAGGCCGTCAACGCTCCGAAAGTCGGGGATGCCGCTCTCCGTGGAGACGCCGGCGCCGCCGAAAAAGACGATGTTGCTATGAGAATCAATGATCTTTTGAAATTCTTCAATGTTCTTTAGGTCCATTTCTGACAAAGTTTTCATGACACACCTCCCAAAACATTTTTGATACTTCTATCATACCAAATTTTGCACAATCTGAAAAGGATTCTTAGGGGAAAGTTTAGAAAATCTTTAGGCGGTCCGACGTTGTGACGGGGGAGTATTTGTGATAAGATAGGAATGGAATTTTGAAGAAGGAAGACGAAAAATGGCGAGACGAAGAAAAAAAGAAACGCCGATGAAGGTGCATGAAAACGTGATCCGCCTAGAGGACCGCGGGCCGGAGCGCGTGCTAAAAGGCGCGGCTTGGACCTTTGGGATCTTGGGGGTAGTTTGCGTGCTTTACTGCGCGGCCATCGGACTGTTTTTGGGATATGGATCGTATTTCTTTCTAAACTGGGGCGCGATGGGCGCAGGCTTTGGGGTCATCGCCCTGTTTTGCGCAAAGCCGGCCTGGCGCAGAAAAATACCCAAATGGCTTTTGCGCTTGTTTTGGGCCTGCTTTTGCATCGCAGCCGTGCTCTTTTGTCTGGTGGAGGGACTGATCCTCTCGAAGACGAACGCGAATGCAGAGGACGGCGCGGATTATCTGATGGTCCTTGGCGCACAGTGGAAGACCAGCGGACCGAGCAAGGTGCTACAATACCGCTTGGACAAGGCGGTGCATTACCTGCGCGTGAATCCTGGGACAAAGGTCATTGTCACCGGCGGCCAGGGCGCGAACGAACCGATCTCGGAGGCAGAGGGCATGTACAACTATCTTGTGGCAGCAGGGATCGACGGCGCGCGGATCATGAAGGAAGACAAATCCACCAACACCTATGAAAACTTCGCTTTTAGCGGCAATATGATCGATCGGGCGAACGCCTCCGTCGTCATCGTGACCAACGGGTTCCACTGTTTTCGCGCGGAGAAGCTCGCGAAGGCGCAGGGGTATGGTCACGTGCAGATGCTGGCGGCAGATTCGTATCCGCCCATGGAGGTGCACAATCTCTTCCGCGAGTTTTTTGGCGTTGTGAAGGATTTCTTATTGGGAAACATGGTATATTGGGAACAGGGTTAATGAGGTGATGACATGGAGATTCACGTGGGTGATACGATCCGCATGAAAAAACAGCATCCCTGCGGAAGCTTTACCTGGGAGGTGCTGCGCGAGGGCGCGGATTTTCGGTTAAAATGCGAGGGCTGCGGCCATCAGATCATGATCGCGAGACGGCTGATGGAGCGTAACGTCAAGGAAGTTAAGAAATTTAAGGAAGGACAGGAAGCGTAATGAAGCAAAAAAGTACGGGCATTGTGGTCATGCAAAGAGAGATCGCGCCGTCCATTTTTGATCTGTGGATCAGGACGGAGCTGGCAAAGGAGGCAAAGCCGGGACAGTTTATCGGCGTGTTCCCCAAGGATAAAAGTACGCTTCTCCCCAGGCCCATCAGCATCTGCGAAGTAAACGAGGCGCGCACGGAGCTGCGCATTGTTTACCGCATTGCCGGTCAGGGCACGGCGGAGTTTTCGAAGTGGAATACGGGCGAGGAGGTACAGGTTCTCGGTGTTCTCGGAAATGGCTTCCCCGTGGAAGAAGGCAAGGGGAAAAGAATCATTTTGATGGGCGGCGGCATTGGCGTTCCGCCGATGCTGCAGCTGGCGAAGGCCCTCTCGAAGGAGGCGGCAGAGGTCATCTGCGTCATGGGCTATCGCGACGAAAAGACCTTCCTGAAAAAGGATTTGGAGCAATATGGTAAGGTGGTCATCGCCACCGAGGACGGCAGCGTTGGAACGAAGGGCAACGTACTGGATGCAATCCGTGAAAACGGCCTTGAGGCTGACGTGATCATGGCCTGCGGCCCCATGCCCATGCTGCGCGCCATTAAGGCGTTTGCGGCGGAGAAGCAGATTCCCGCGTACATTTCCCTCGAGGAGCACATGGCCTGCGGCGTTGGCGCCTGTCTTGGATGCGTCGTAAAGACCAAGGAAGTGGATCACCATTCGCACGTGCATAATGCCCGGATCTGCACGGACGGACCGGTATTTGAAGCAGGGGAGGTGGAGATCTAATGAGCGAAATGAATTGGAAGCCGGATCTTCGTACGACCATTGCCGGCGTGGAATTTCAAAACCCCGTGATGACGGCGTCCGGAACCTTTGGCTCCGGCATGGAATATGGGGAATTCGTGGATTTAAACAGACTTGGCGCCGTAGTGACCAAGGGCGTTGCGAGCGTTCCCTGGGAAGGAAATCCCGTCCCAAGAGTTGCAGAGGTATATGGAGGAATGCTCAATGCCATAGGTCTTCAGAACCCGGGTGTTGAGGTTTTTGTCGAAAGAGACCTTGGATTTTTGAAAAAGTTTGATACAAAGGTAATAGTAAATGTCTGCGGAAAGACGGTTGAAGACTACATTGAAGTAGTGGAGAGACTTTCCGATGAAGACAGGGTGGATATGCTTGAAATAAACGTGTCCTGCCCTAATGTAAAGGAGGGTGCCATCGCATTTGGTCAGAAGGCAGATGCGCTCTTTGACATAACTAAAAGGATTAAGGAGAGGGCAAAGCAGCCTGTTATTATGAAGCTGAGCCCCAATGTGACCAGCATAAGTGAGATGGCGAAGGCAGCTGAGGCAGCAGGCGCGGATGCAATTTCTCTGATAAACACCATAACGGGAATGAAGATAGACATATACAAAAGAAAATTTGCCCTTGCGAACAGGACTGGAGGACTGTCCGGCCCGGCAATAAAGCCTGTGGCTGTAAGAATGGTATATGAGGCCTCCCATGCAGTCAGTATACCTGTTATAGGAATGGGAGGAATCGCAAAT
>JAFPRF010000104.1 GCA_017400965.1 Lachnospiraceae bacterium | reverse complement strand
CGCAACGATTGGTGCGAATAAGAGCGCCGCACTCGAGTGCCTTGAAACCGTCCGTTATGCAAAATCACAGGGCTTTGCAACCATTTGCGGCCTCTCAAACATTTCATTTGGAATGCCTGAGAGAAGCTTTGTCAATACCGCGTTCCTAACCCTGATGATCGAAGCAGGCCTTACCATGGCAATCTCGAATCCTTCCCAGGAAATGCTAGTCAGCTGCGCCCTCGCAACGGACGTTCTCTTGAAGAAGGAGGCTTCCGATCTTCGCTACATCGAATATGCGGCGCAGGTGAAGGAAAACCGCGAGCAGAAGGAAGCGGAGCTAGCCGCAAAGCTAGCAAAGGCAGAGCAGGTTACAAGTGCTGTAGGCAATACTGCAAGTACCGCAGCGACACAGACTGCAGCCGCAAAACCCGCTGAGAGCAAATTCTCCTCGGCGCACAGAGAAGCGTTGTATAAGGCCGTCATGAAGGGCAATCGCAACGGCATCGCAAAAATCACGCAGGATGCCCTTGCCGCAGGTGAAGCCCCCAGCGCACTCTTAAACGAAATCTTACTTCCCGGCATTAATGAAGTCGGCGAACTCTTCGATAAGGGCAAATACTTCCTGCCGCAGCTCATCGCGAGTGCGGAGGCCATGAAGAACGCGATCGAAGTCCTTGAACCCCTTCTGCTAGAGGGTCAAAAGGGCGAGGACATGCCAGTCGTCGTCATAGCCACCGTCGAGGGCGACATTCATGACATCGGAAAAAACCTTGTCGCACTGATGCTGAAAAACTATGGCTTCCAGGTCATCGACCTTGGAAAGGACGTACCCGCCAGTGAGATCATCAAAGCAGCCAAGGAACACAACGCAAAGATCATTGCCCTTTCAGCGCTGATGACCACCACCATGCAGCGCATGCGCGAGGTTGTGGAAGAAGTGAAACGCATCAAGCTTCCCGTCAAGGTCATGATCGGCGGCGCCGTCATTACGCAGGAATATGCGGACGAAATTGGCGCGGATGGATATTCCAGGGACGCAGCAGATGCCGTAAAATTGGCGAAGCGCTTGAATGAACAGCCATAAAGTGGTAAAATTAGATATTACATCATGAAAAGTCACAAGGAGGAAACAGCTATGAACGGAGCAGATGCCATCATCAAATGTCTGGAAGCCGAGGGCGTAACAACGGTCTTTGGTTATCCCGGCGTCGCAATCTGTCCTTTTTATAATTCGATTTTGGAGTCGAGCATTCGTACGATCCTGATCCGTACGGAGCAAAATGCCGCCCATGCAGCAAGTGGCATGGCGAGAATGACCGGAAGGCCCGGCGTTTGCGCCGTGACCAGCGGCCCTGGTGCGACCAACGTGATCACCGGTATCGCAACGGCCTTTGCAGACAGCATTCCTTTGGTTTGCATCACTGGTCAGGTAAACAGCGAGCTTCTCGGCAGCGACGTATTCCAGGAGGCTGATATCACCGGCGCCGTGGAATCCTTTGTAAAATATAGCTACCTTGTACGCGACGCAAAGGACATTCCCAGAATCTTTAAAGAGGCGTTCCATCTGGCAAATACCGGTCGTAAGGGTCCCGTCCTCATCGACGTGCCCATCGATATTCAGAACGCGACCGTAACGAATTTTGCATATCCGACCGAGATCAACATGCGCACCTATAAGCCCACCGTAAAGGGCAATGCCGTACAGATCAAAAAGGTCATCAAAGAGCTGGAAAAGGCAAAGAAGCCCCTGCTTTGCGTAGGCGGCGGCGTACTTCTTTCTGAGGCAGAGGGAAGCGTTCGCGATTTTTCCAAGCGTTTTGGCGTACCCGTGGTTTCAACCATGATGGGCATCGGCGTTATGCCGACGAAGGATCCGCTGTATTTCGGCATGGTGGGCAACAACGGAAAGCCCTATGCGAATAAGGCCATTCAAGACTGTGATCTGCTGATCATGGTGGGTGCGAGAGTGGCAGACAGAGCCGTAAATCAGCCCGAGATCATCACGAGGAATAAGGTTCTCGTACACATTGACGTTGACCCTGCTGAGATCGGAAAGAACGCAGGCCCGACCATTCCTCTGGTTGGCGACGCAAAGCATATTTTCGAGGATTTCCTTGCGCAGGAATTCACCGTGGATTGCAAGGCTTGGACCGATGAGCTTTCTGCAAACCGCGTATCCATGGCACCGAAGCGCAATCCGAACCCGAAATTCGTTGACCCTGCCGCCTTTATCACGGAGCTTAGCGAGAAGATGCAGGATAACGCCGTTTACGTGGCAGACGTAGGTCAGAACCAGATCTGGTCCTGCGCTTATCACATCGTAAAGGGCGGGAGATTTATGACCTCCGGCGGCATGGGAACCATGGGCTATTCCATCCCTGCAGCCATGGGCGCAAAGCTTGCCGCACCTGACCGTCAGGTCATCGCCGTATGTGGCGACGGTTCCTTCCAGATGTCCATGATGGAGCTCGCGACCATGCGTCAGCACGGCGTTGCCGTAAAGATCATCGTGATCAAGAACAATTACCTTGGCATGGTGCGCCAGTACCAGCATTTCACCTACAAGGATCATTATTCCGTGGTTGATCTGTCCGGAAGCCCTGACTTAAAGAAGCTTGTCAGCGCGTACGACATGAAGTACCTGCGCCTTGACAACATGAAGAAGGCATCGGAGATCATCGATGAGTTCTTAAAGAACGACGAGTCGGTTCTGCTGGAATGTAACGTAGATCCGATGGATCTTGTATAGGAGGTGCGCCATGAAAAAGAAGATTTACTCCGTTTTGGTAGAAAACCGTTCCGGCGTACTGAGCAAGGTGGCCGGCCTCTTCTCCAGAAGAAATTTCAACATTGAAAGCCTCGCCGTTGGTGAGACGGACGCGAAGGACGTCTCTTGTATGACCATCGTATCCAGCGGCGATCAGCATACCATCGAGCAGATTGAGAAGCAGCTGAATAAGAAGATCGACGTCATCAAGGTGAAGACCTTCGATGAGACCCAGGCGATCGCGAGAGAGCTGATGCTGATCAAGGTAAAGTATAATAAGAGCAACCGTCGCGACCTTATGGAGGTTTGCGACATGATGAAGGCGCAGATCGTTGACATGTCGAAACACTTTGTCATGATCCAGCTCTGTGACGTTCCTGAACGCACGACGCTGCTGATCAGCATGCTGCAAAGCTTCGGCATTGTTGAGGTTGCAAGAACCGGAACCTTGGCGCTCGGAAAATGCTCTGAAAATGATTAAAAATGGACGGCTTGACATTTTCGGAAAAGGTTGTTATATTAGTGGTTAAAGACTTTCACAATGTATTCCGTTAAAGTAAAAAAGTGTTCAAAAGGAAGGCATGGCTTATGCAGAAGAAAGCTTTTCAGTTATTAACAAATAATACCTCTGGCGTACCGAGCCGCATCACGGGTCTTTTCTCCCGCAGAGGTTACAATATTGAGAGCATCACCGCAGGCGTTACCGCCGATCCCAAGTATTCCAGAGTGACGATCGTTACCAGCGGCGATGACGACATCCTTGAGCAGATCGAGAAGCAGCTTGAAAAGCTTGTCGACGTAAAGGACATCAAGGAGTTAAAGCTCTTCGAGAGCGTATTCCGTGAGCTGGTTCTGATCAAGATCCGCGTGGAAGATACCCAGCGTCAGAGCGTTTTGTCCGTGGCAAACATTTTCCGTGCGAACGTGGTTGACGTAAACGCTGACAGTCTGATCGTTGAGCTGACCGGTAGTCAGAATAAGATCGATGCCTTCATCAATCTGCTTGCAGGTTATGAGATCCTTGAGATCGCCCGCACCGGTGTCACCGGTCTGAGCCGCGGTACCAAGGACGTCGTTCAGTTATAAGTTTGTTTGTTCTAAAATAATTTATCATATAAGTAATATGGAGGAATGTAAAATGGCAAAGATTTTCTACCAGGAAGATTGTAATCTGTCCCTTCTGGACGGAAAGACAATCGCAATCATTGGCTACGGCAGCCAGGGACATGCACATGCACTGAACTTAAAGGATTCCGGATGCCACGTGATCATCGGTCTGTACCAGGGTTCTAAGAGCTGGGACAAGGCTGTAGCACAGGGCTTTGAGGTTTACACCGCTGCAGAGGCAGCAAAGAAGGCTGACATCATTATGATCCTGATCAATGATGAGAAGCAGGCAGATCTTTACAAGAAGGACATCGAGCCCAACCTGGAAGCAGGCAACATGCTGATGTTTGCACACGGCTTCAACATCCACTTTGGTTGTATCGTTCCTCCCGCAGACGTAGACGTTACCATGATCGCTCCTAAGGGACCTGGTCACACCGTTCGTTCCGAGTATCAGGCTGGCAAGGGTGTTCCTTGTCTGATCGCCGTTCAGCAGAACGCTACCGGTAAGGCACAGGATCTGGCTCTGGCTTATGCACTTGGCATCGGCGGCGCAAGAGCAGGCGTTCTTGAGACCACCTTCAGAACCGAGACCGAGACCGACCTGTTCGGTGAGCAGGCAGTTCTTTGCGGCGGCGTTTGCGCTTTGATGCAGGCTGGTTTTGAGACTCTGGTTGAGGCTGGCTACGATGAGAGAAACGCATACTTCGAGTGTATCCATGAGATGAAGCTGATCGTTGACCTGATCTATCAGTCCGGTTTTGCTGGAATGAGATACTCCATCTCCAACACCGCTGAGTACGGCGATTACATCACCGGACCTAAGCTGATCACCGCTGAGACCAAGCAGACCATGAAGAAGATCCTGAAGGACATCCAGGATGGTACCTTCGCTAAGGAGTTCCTCCTTGACATGAGCCCCGCAGGAAAGCAGGTTCACTTCAAGGCTATGAGAAAGCTTGCGAGCGAGCATCCTTCAGAGAAGGTTGGCGAGCAGATCAGAAAGCTTTACAGCTGGAACAACGAAGCTGACAAGCTGATCAACAACTAAAAAGTTTCTTCCAGGGCCGGCATTTCATGCCGGCCCTTTTTTGCACGAAAATACTGCATTTGATTAAAATTATCTATTTTATTTTGATCTGAAGTATGGTAGGATAACATACATGTAATCAATTTAGGAGATGGAGGACTAGACCATGGGTATGACGATGACGCAAAAAATCCTTGCTCATGCTGCGGGATTGGATAAAGTTGTGGCAGGTCAGTTGATCGAGGCAAATCTTGACCTGGTTTTGGGTAATGACATTACCAGCCCAGTTGCAATCAAGGAAATGGACAAGATGAAGGTAGACGGCGTGTTCGATAAGGATAAGATCGCGCTGGTACCGGATCATTTTGTGCCGAATAAGGACATTAAGTCCGCTGAGCACTGCAAGTGCGTAAGGGAATTTGCGAGAAGAAATGAGATCACAAATTATTTCGAAGTCGGCGAGATGGGTATTGAGCACGCGCTGCTTCCTGAAAAAGGTCTAACGGTTGCGGGCGACGTGATCATTGGTGCAGATTCTCATACCTGTACGTACGGTGCGCTTGGTGCATTTTCCACTGGCGTAGGCAGTACGGACATGGCTGCCGGTATGGCGACCGGTAAGGCTTGGTTCAAGGTTCCCTCCGCAATTAAGTTCGTGCTGACTGGCAAGCCTTCCAAGTGGGTGAGTGGTAAGGACGTGATCCTGCACATCATCGGCATGATCGGCGTAGACGGTGCATTATATAAGTCCATGGAGTTCGTTGGCGACGGAATCGCAAACCTGACCATGGATGATCGTTTCACCATCGCGAACATGGCGATCGAGGCAGGCGGAAAGAATGGCATCTTCCCCGTAGATGCGCTTGCGCAGGCGTACATGAAAGAGCATTCCACCAGAAAGTTCACGATCTACGAGGCTGACGAGGATGCAGTTTATGATGAGACCTATACCATCGACTTAAGCGAGCTTCGCCCGACCGTTGCATTCCCTCATCTGCCTGAGAATACGCATACCATCGACGAGATCCATAAGATGGATCCGATCAACATCGATCAGGTAGTTATCGGTTCTTGTACGAACGGTCGTCTTGATGACCTTCGCATCGCAGCTGAGATCCTGAAGGGCAGAAAGGTAAAGAAGGGACTTCGCTGTATCGTGATCCCTGCAACCCAGAAGATTTATCTGCAGGCAATGGAAGAGGGCTTACTTAAGACCTTTATCGAGGCCGGCGCAGTAGTCAGCACACCTACCTGTGGTCCTTGCCTTGGCGGTTACATGGGCATCCTTGCAGAGGGCGAGAGATGTGTCTCCACCACCAACCGTAACTTCGTAGGAAGAATGGGCCATATCACTTCCGAGATTTATCTGGCAAGCCCTGCAGTTGCTGCAGCAAGTGCCGTAACCGGTAAGATTTCCTGCCCCTGTGAGCTGTAAAGGAGAAGATGACAATGAATAATGCAAAAGGTACGGTTTTTAAGTTTGGAGATAACGTGGATACCGACGTAATCATTCCTGCAAGATATTTGAATTCCTCTGATCCCGCAGAGCTCGCAACGCACTGCATGGAGGACATTGACAAGGATTTTGTTAAGAACGTAAAGAAGGGCGACATCATCGTTGCCACGAAGAATTTCGGCTGCGGCTCCTCGAGAGAGCATGCACCGATCGCGATCAAGGCGGCAGGCGTTAGCTGCGTGATCGCTGAAACCTTCGCGAGAATCTTTTACCGCAATAGCATCAACATCGGACTTCCCATTGTGGAGTGCCCTGAGGCAGCCAAGGGAATCGATG
Organism: Lachnospiraceae bacterium; assembly: GCA_017400965.1. Lineage (GTDB taxonomy): Bacteria > Bacillota > Clostridia > Lachnospirales > Lachnospiraceae > Acetatifactor. The sequence goes on along the minus strand of JAFPRF010000104.1, from coordinate 1,285 downwards.
CCGGCGATCAGGTCGAAGTCAATTTCGATACCGGCGTGATCACGAACCTGACGAAGGGTACCACCTTCCAGGGTCAGGCATTCCCCGAGTTCATGCAGAAGATCATTGCAGCAGAAGGTCTTGTGAATTACATTAATAACAAATAAAACGCAACTGCTTAGCGGGCAACGCCTCCTAAGCAGTTGTTCTTCTTACAAGAAAATCTAAAAAAATGATAGAAGATAGCAAAATTCAAAAAAAGAAAAAATCATATGAGATCGACATGTGCAACGGGCCGCTCCTTGGAAAGATTGTGGTGTTCTACCTGCCACTCATGCTTTCCGGCGTATTGCAGCTCCTATTTAATGCCGCCGACATTATCGTAGTCGGACAATTCGCAGGAGATGAGGCGCTGGCGGCCGTTGGTTCCACGAGTTCATTGATCAACCTATTGGTCAATATCTTCATTGGCCTATCCGTCGGCACGAACGTGCTTGTCGCACGGTATTTTGGTGCCGGTCAAAAGAAGGAACTCAGCGAGATGGTGCACACCTCGGTGTTGACGGCCCTTGTCAGCGGCGTCTTTCTGATCTTCGTAGGCTTCTTCATCGCCAGACCCGCGCTGACGCTCATGGGTGTTCCCGAGGACGTCATTGACATGTCCATCCTTTACATCCGCATTTATTTCGCAGGCATGCCCGTCATGATGGCGTACAATTTCGGCAGCGCGATACTTCGCGCAGTAGGAGATACGAAACGCCCGCTTTATTATTTGCTTACGGCCGGCGTAGTCAATGTCGTACTGAACCTGATCTTTGTCATTGTCTTTCAGATGAGCGTTGCAGGCGTGGCACTGGCAACCGTGATCTCGCAGGGGCTTTCCGCTTATCTGGTGCTTCGTTGCCTTATGAAGACGGAGAGCGACTACCAGCTTGTACTTTCAAAGCTCCATATCAATTGGGATAAGCTCTTAAAGATGATCGCCATCGGCATTCCGGCTGGTTTGCAGGGGTCTCTTTTCTCGATTTCGAACGTACTGATCCAGTCTAGCGTCAATTCTTTTGGTAAGATCGTTATGGCTGGAAATACGGCCGCCAGCAACATCGAGGGCTTTGTTTACACCTCCATGAATGCCTTATATCAGACCTCCATCAGTTTTACCGGACAGAATTACGGTGCAAAGAAGTTCGACCGCATTGGAAAGATCCTTGTGATCTGTCAGGTCCTCGTGATTGGCGTTGGACTCATTCTCGGTAATGGCGCTTATCTCTTTGGCGGAACGCTGCTAAAGCTCTATACGGATAAT